>JAFQDI010000210.1 GCA_017416055.1 Lachnospiraceae bacterium | reverse complement strand
GCAGCAACATTATCCTGCGGGAGGAGAATATTACCGACGAGGAAGTGATGGAGGCTTGCCGTTACGTGAATGCGGACTCCTTCATCAACAAGCTGGAGAATGGCCTGGATGAAGTGGTTCGCGAGCGTGGAAATAACTTCTCTGCCGGTCAGAGACAGCTTTTGAGTTTTGCGAGAACGATCATTCACAAACCTTCCGTGATTATTTTGGATGAGGCGACAGCGAATATCGACACGGAGACCGAGATTCTGATTCAGGACTCACTGGAGAAAATCAAAGATATCGGAACGATGCTGATCGTCGCACATCGACTGTCTACGATCCAGCATGCGGACAATATCATCGTATTGTCTCACGGCGTGATCGTGGAGCAGGGCAATCATCAGGAACTGCTGAAGCAGAAGGGCAGATATTATCAGCTGTATACGCTGCAGTTCAACAAACAGCAATTGTTACAGAATTCAAATGGACAATAGATTGATATTTTCTTGTCAAAATCCCCATGAAAACGGTTTTTTCATGGGGATTTTTGTGTGTTTCATAAAAATTGAAAAAAAGGCAAAAAACACATTGACAGAAGTTTAACATAGGTATATAATCCGGTATATCGTTAAGAGATTAACGTTAATATCTTAACAACAAAAAGGAGGCTGGCAGAATGAACGAGACAGCAAATACCACGATGATTGAAACTTCTGAGGATCTCTTGGGGAAGATTAGTGCGATGAAGGAAGCGCAAAAATTGTTTGCGACCTACACCCAGGAGCAGGTGGACCGGATTTTTAAGGCTGCGGCTACCGCGGCGGATAAGATGCGTATCCCGTTGGCGAAGATGGCGGTGGCGGAGACCGGCATGGGCGTGATGGAAGATAAGGTCATCAAGAATCATTATGCCTCCGAATATATTTACAATGCGTATCGCAACACGAAGACCTGTGGCGTGATTGAGGAGGATACGACCTACGGAATCCGAAAAATTGCGGAGCCGATCGGTTTGGTAGCGGCAGTTATTCCGACGACAAACCCCACCTCCACGGCGATTTTTAAGGCACTGTTGTGTTTGAAGACCAGAAACGCGATGCTCATCAGCCCTCACCCGAGAGCGAAGAAGTGTACCATCGAGGCGGCAAAGGTGGTGCTTGAAGCAGCAGTTGCAGCCGGCGCTCCCGAAGGAATCATCGGTTGGATCGATGTTCCAAGCCTGGAACTGACCAACCTGCTGATGGCAAAAGCAGACATTATTTTGGCGACCGGAGGTCCCGGAATGGTGAAAGCAGCATATTCCTCCGGAAAGCCTGCAGTCGGTGTGGGGCCCGGAAATACACCGGTCATCATTGATGATTCCGCCAATATTCGTCTGGCAGTGAATTCGATCATTCACTCCAAGACCTTTGACAACGGCATGATCTGTGCGTCCGAGCAGTCAGTGACGGTTCTGGACAGTGTTTACGATAAAGTAAAAGAGGAATTCCTCTATCGCGGCTGCTATTTCCTCGCGGAGGAGGAAATCCAAAAGGTCAGAGAGACCATTCTGGTGAATGGTGCGCTGAATGCGAAGATCGTCGGCCAGAAAGCGGCTACGATTGCCGAGATGGCCGGTGTGAAGGTGCCTGAGAACACAAAGATCCTCATCGGTGAGGTGGAGTCGGTGGATATTTCCGAGGCGTTTGCTCATGAGAAGCTGTCACCGGTGCTGGCGATGTATCGTGCGGCCGATTTTGACGAGGCGATCGCTAAGGCAGAGCGCCTGGTTGCAGACGGCGGCTATGGACATACCGCATCCCTGTATATCAACACCAATGAGACAGAGAAGATGGCGAAGTTCGAGGCGGCGATGAAGACCTGCCGCATCCTGATCAACACCCCTTCCTCCCAAGGCGGTATCGGTGATCTCTATAACTTCAAACTGACACCTTCCCTGACGCTGGGCTGCGGCTCCTGGGGCGGAAACTCTGTCTCAGAGAATGTGGGCGTGAAGCATTTGATCAACATCAAGACCGTTGCGGAGAGGAGAGAGAACATGCTGTGGATGAGAACTCCTGAGAAAGTGTATTTCAAGAAAGGTTGTATGCCCGTGGCGTTGGATGAGCTTGGCACGATCATGGGTAAGAAGCGCTGTTTCATCGTGACGGATTCTTTCCTCTACAAAAATGGTTACACGAAGAATATAGAGGCGAAACTGACACAGATGGGCATTGTATACACCTGTTTCTACGATGTTGCCCCCGATCCGTCTCTGGCCTCTGCGAAAGCGGGTGCGGCAGCGATGAGAGCATTTGAACCGGACTGCATTATTGCTTTTGGTGGTGGTTCAGCAATGGATGCCGGAAAGATCATGTGGGTACTCTATGAGAATCCCGAGGTGGATTTCTCTGATATGTCCATGGATTTCATGGATATCCGCAAGCGAATCTATCTGTTCCCGAAGATGGGCAAGAAGGCGTACTTTGTGGCAATCCCTACCTCCTCCGGAACCGGTTCCGAGGTGACCCCCTTTGCGATCATCACCGATCAGGACACCGGCGTGAAGTGGCCGTTAGCAGATTACGAGCTGATGCCCGATATGGCAATCGTGGACACTAACAATATGATGAGCCAGCCGAAGGGCCTGACCAGTGCCTCCGGTATCGACGTGATGACCCACGCGATTGAGGCTTATGTGTCCATCATGGCGTCTGACTACACCAACAGCCTCGCCCTGCAGGCGATCAAGCTGGTGTTTGAATATCTGCCCCGTGCATACAAAGACGGCAACGATGTGGAGGCGAGAGATCATATGGCGAATGCCTCCTGCATGGCCGGTATGGCCTTCGCGAATGCGTTCCTCGGTGTGAATCATTCGCTGGCGCACAAGCTGGGTGCCTTCCATCACATTCCCCACGGAATCGCAAATGTGCTGCTTTTGACCGATGTGATCCGCTACAACAGTGTGGAGGTTCCGGTAAAGATGGGAACCTTCCCTCAGTACCAGTACCCTCAGGCGCAGGCTCGCTACGCAGAGATCGCGCGCTACGTCGGGCTGACCGGAAATTCGGATGCGGAATTGGTGGAGAAACTCATCGAAAAGCTGGAAGAGCTGAAGGCTACGATCGAGATTAAGTCCACTATCAGAGACTACAACGTGGATGAAGCTTATTTCCTTGAGACCTTGGATGAGATGAGCGAGCAGGCCTTCAATGATCAGTGTACCGGCGCAAATCCCAGATATCCATTGGTGTCCGAGCTGAAAGATCTGTATGTGAAAGCATACTATGGAAAGTAATACAAGGGTATAGTAATCCTCCTCTGCCGTCGGAAGTAGACTGCCTGCTTCCGACGGCAATACTATTTTGGTGCGGTCCACGAACAGCTTTGCACCGGGTGAGGCGGTCAAACGGATGAATTGTCCGCGGATTTTGTTAATCTGTCGGTATTTTATCCGATAATCCGTGGAAGATTATGCAAAAAGAAGATTGCATTTTTATACGCTACAATGTATAATTAATCACTACTTCACCTTTTTAAGGGAGTGAAGTGAAATAGGAGGATATTATCATGAAAAAATTATTTGCATTGATGATGGTGCTCGTACTGAGCATGAGTATGATGGCAGGCTGCACCAAGAAGGTGAAGCTGGTGATTTTGGACACTGAGTACGTAACCGAAGATTACGCGATCGCAGTGGCGAAGAACAATGAGGAACTGTATAACAAGATCAACACTGCGTTACAGCAGCTGATCGATGACGGTACCGTAAAGAAAGTTGTTGACAAGTACATCTCCGGTGTAGAGCATGATCTGAAGTTCCAGGAGAATGTGGCAGCAGATGCTGAGGTGCTGATTATGGCAACTAACGCTGAGTTCCCGCCTTACGAGTACTACGAGGCAGACGATAAGATCGTTGGTATCGACGCTGAGGTGGCAGCAGCCATCGCAGACAAGCTGGGCATGAAGCTGCGCATCGATGACATGAAGTTTGACGCGATCATTCCCGCAGTTCAGTCCGGCAAGGCCCATATGGGTATGGCAGGCTTGACCATTACTGAGGATCGTTTGAAGGAAGTTGATTTCACTGTTTCCTACGCGACCGGTGTTCAGGTGATCATCGTTCCCGAAGGATCCAAGATCAAGTCTGTAGATGACCTGTTTGCAGAGGGTGCATTCCACAAAATCGGTGTTCAGCAGGCAACTACCGGCGATTTGTACTCCACTTGGGATCTGGAGGATGAAGGTTTGGCAGAGATCAGTCGTTTCCCCAAGGGAGCAGACGCAGTGAATGCGTTGGTTACCGGAAAGGTTGACTGTGTCATCATCGACAATGAGCCCGCAAAGGTTTTTGTTGAGAAGAACAACAAGTAATATTAGAAGTAAGAGAGAAGAAATATGTTTGAAGCTTTGGATTCCCTTTGGGCAGGGCTGGTGGAGGAATTCTACGTCTGCTTTATCGAAAAAAATCGTTGGAAATATTTGGTGACCGGTCTGGAAAACACCTTGTTGATCACTTTCTTCGCACTCTTGATCGGCGTGGTGATCGGTATTGTGATTGCGATTGTCCGTTCCACCTACGCGAAGAATTATCGGGAGATGAAGCCGGGATTCGGAAAGAAGATGATGGCGGTGGTGAACTGGTTCTGCGGTGTATACCTGACCGTGATCCGCGGTACGCCTGTCGTAGTCCAGTTGATGATCATCTATTACTGTGTGTTCGTCAGCTCCAACAACGGTGTTTTGATCGGTGCGGTGAGCTTCGGTATCAACTCCGGAGCTTATGTGGCAGAGATTTTCCGTTCCGGGATCATGTCTATCGACAACGGGCAGTTCGAGGCCGGCCGGTCTTTGGGATTTAACTATGTGCAGACGCTGAGATATATTGTGCTGCCGCAGGCATTTAAAAATGTACTCCCCTCACTGGCGAACGAGTTTATCGTTCTTTTGAAGGAGACCTCCGTTGCCGGTTACGTTGCGGTGCGCGACTTGACCAAAGGTGGAGATATCATTACGGGAGCAACATATAATTACTTCATGCCCTTAGTAGTAGTGGCGGCAATCTATCTGATTTTAGTCATGTTCTTCACCAGACTGGTGAATATTCTGGAGAGGAGGTTGCGTACCGGTGAACGATAAAGTATTGATTCATGTGGAGGGCCTTCAGAAGGAGTTCGCGAAAGGTGAGGTAAAGGCGCTTCAGACGGTGAATGCGGACATTCATCAGGGCGAAGTGGTGGTAGTCATCGGACCGTCCGGTTCGGGAAAGTCCACTTTCCTGCGCTGCTTAAATCTCTTGGAGGTACCCACCGGCGGAAGTATCTTCTTTAACGGTGTGGATATCACTGACAAAAGCGTGGACATCAACCTGCACCGTCGCAAGATGGGCATGGTGTTCCAGCACTTTAATCTGTTTCCTCATATGACGATTTTGAAAAATATGACGCTGGCCCCTATCAAACTGCTCGGAAAGAGCAAGGAGGAAGCGGAGGCGAAAGCGATGGAGCTTCTTAGCCGTGTCGGCTTGGCGGATCGCGCGAACGCGTATCCCAGCCAGCTTTCCGGCGGCCAGAAGCAGCGTATCGCCATTGTGCGTGCGCTGTGCATGGAACCCGAGGTGATGCTCTTTGATGAGCCCACGTCCGCGCTGGACCCCGAGATGGTCGGTGAGGTTCTGGAGGTTATGAAGGAACTGGCCCACGAGGGAATGACCATGGTGGTGGTAACTCACGAGATGGGCTTTGCCCGCGAGGTGGGAGACCGCGTGATTTTCATGGCAGACGGTATGATCGTCGAGGAAGGAACGCCTGAGGAGATTTTCGCTGCACCGAAGCAGGCGAGAACGAAGGAGTTTTTAGCGAAGGTGCTGTAAGACTGAGGGGAAGGTGTTTTTACACATAATATAGACATGATAAAGGCAGTCTCTTTGGTGGAAATTCGTCGGAGGGATTGCCTTTTTTGATCAGTAGAAGAAATGTGATGTTTCTTGACAAATAACCGGCTCATGAGATAACATATACTTAGATGATATCAGAACATCAAATGGAGGTGCCTTATGGATCCGAAGCATACATACTATGAACACCGAGCTGAAACGGTCATCAAAAATCTGAAAAAGCGTAATATGGAAGGCTTTTACTGTGCGACTGCAGCAGAGGCTTGTGAAAAGGCGATGAGCCTGATTCGTTCCGGGGAGTCCGTTTCCTTTGGCGGCTCCATGACCATTGAGGAGTGCGGGATATTAGATGCCCTGCGCCGGCGTGATGACATTGTTCTTTATGACCGGGCGACCGCGAAAAATGCAGAAGAATTGGGAGCAATCTTTCGTCAGGCCTTCAGTGCGGATACTTATCTGATGAGCACTAACGCGCTTACGCTGGACGGAGAATTGATCAATATCGACGGCAACGGAAACCGTGTGGCGGCATTGATGTTTGGACCGAAGCAGGTGATCATCGTGGCCGGAATGAACAAAATTGTTTCCACACAGGAGGAGGGTATCCGCCGCGCGAGAAACATGGCGGCACCGCCCAACTGTGTCCGTCTGGCGAAGAATACGCCTTGTGCGACAACCGGAAGATGCCATGACTGTTGTGGGCCTGAGACGATCTGCAATCATACGGTGGTGACCAGGCATTGCAGGGATAACGGGCGCATCAACGTGATTTTGGTGGGAGAAGAACTGGGATACTGAGAAAGAGCGGCCTTTTTGACCGAAGAGTTTGAGGAGAATAAGAAAAGCATAAGAGGGCTTCCGGCTGATGATGAGTCGGAAGCCCTCTTGTGATGAAATGGTAGTTCTACTCGTGTGTCGTCGGTGGTGTGCGGTAGTCCGGAAGCACTTTTTTGGAGCGAAGTTCACCGTTCTCATTGAGCATGTCGTCCTCGGGTCTGGAACGGTATTCATCGATTACCACTTGTCTCAGATGTGTGACCACAGGCGCAAGTTCGGGTTCATTCACCAGATCGGTCATTTCATGAGGATCATTTGCCAGATCGAACAGATGCTCACATCCCAGCCAACTATCCCAAATATATTTGTAGCGGTCGGTCACCACGTATATTCCGCCGGAAGTGAATTGTTTGCTCGTGCGGTAGCTCTCTCCGGAGATGTATTCCCGGTCTTCGGGATGGGCGAGAAGTCGAAGTAAACTGTCTCCGTCGCCGGGGGCCACGTTTTCGATGCCGGCAATGTCCAGACAGGTGGGCATCACATCCAACAGGCTGACCGGCATATTCGAGCAGGTTCCGTTGAACGGTACGTCTGTCTGCTTTGCGAATTTCACAATGAACGGAATATGGGAAGAACCTTCGTAGGGCTGACCCTTTCGGAACATATTGTGATCGCCCATCATCTCACCGTGATCCGAGATGAAGAGGATCGTCGTGGAATCAAACAGCTTTTTGGCCTTCAGATAATCTGTCAGCCGGCCGATTTGGCTGTCAATATGTGAGATCTGCGCGTAATAGGCGCGCTTTGCTC
The DNA here is from genome assembly GCA_017416055.1 of Lachnospiraceae bacterium. Next base: position 5,547 of record JAFQDI010000210.1, on the reverse strand, counting down.
TTCGAAGATGCTGAAGCGGGATTTTTCCCTCAAAGGGGGCTAGATCCTGAGTGTCTCGGTCAAACTGAGGAGCCCAGTCTCCGATCACAGGGTCATCGATCTCCAGGTCGCGATACATCTCCCAGAAGTGGATCGGCGGATCCAGCGGAGGATGGGGACGATGGAAACTGACTTTGAGGAAGAAAGGACGGGTGGGGTCGCGACGGTCAAGCTGGTCGATGGCCGTGGAGACGGTCCACTCGCTGGGATGAAGTTCAACCGGTCCGGTCCAGGGAAGTACGGTCCAGGCGTTGCGACCGTATTTCAGGGCAGTATCTTCCTGCAATCCGTCTCCCTGCGCGGCCAACCAGGTGTGGTACTCGCAGGGAACGCCGTTCTCTGCGTTCTTGGTCTCGTAGAGAAGATTGATTTCATAGCCCATCTTGTTTCTCTGTGGATTAAAGTGGTTCTTGCCCACATTGATGGTCTGATAGCCGCCTCGTTGCAGCTGATGGACCAACGTATTCTTAAATTCCCAGGGGATTTTGAATGCGTTGTTAAAAAAACCGGTATTGGAAGGCTTCAGCCCGGTGAGCAGGCACGCTCTGGCGGGGACGCAGACGGGGCTGTTGGAGTACGCACGCCGGAAAAAACATCCGGAGGCAGCCAGATCATCCAAATAAGGGGTGTAGATTTGATGATTGCCGGCGTAGCCGATACAGTCGCCGCGGAACTGATCTGTCATGATCAGGATAATGTTGTTTTTCATGAGGCATCTCCTTTTGGAAAAGGTCAGAATGATTTATTGTACAGGTTGAAGTCGGAGCCGGCACTCTGTCTCTGGGGGCCCACCGGCGCGAAACGGTGCATGAAATACTGTGCGTCCCGCAAGGACCAGTCATTGGTTTCAATCACTCGTCTCCACATCAGCGCGGCCATCTGTTCTTTCGCCTGCTGATAGTCGGCATCGTCGATTAAGTTGTGCAGTTCGTCCGGATCCTTCGATAGATCGTAAAGTTCATCCCGGTCAAAGGTATTGAACACATACTTCATGTCCTGATACCAGACTACACGCTGGGTGTAGGAGTAGCGCTGGCCATGGAATTCGGCATATCCGAACTCCTTCGGAGGAATGTTCGGATCAAGCAGATCCTGACCGTGGAGTTCGCCTCCCTTCCAGGGGATGCCGGCGAGGGAGAGAACGGTGGGCAGGATGTCACAGGTGTCGGCGAAAACGTCGCGGGTCTGACCGCACAGTTCCTGATTGGGAAGCTTCATGACCAGTGGAATGCGGTAGACCTCGTCGAATGCGGGAACACCCTTGCAGAACATGCCATGTCCGCCGACCATGTCTCCGTGATCGGAGAGGAAGACGATGATGGTATTGTCATAAAGGTTCTTTGCTTTCAGGTATTCGGTCAGTCTGCCAATTTGCACATCGACCAGAGAGCAGTAACCGTAGTAGCAGCGAAGGATGTCAAGAATCTCCTCATCGCTTAAATCTTTCCACACTTGTTTTAAGCGGTTATAGATGAACGGCTTATCATCGAAGGTGTCCTGCATGCTGGCAGGGAAATCAGGGATGCTTCCTTTATATATATCGTAGATTTCCTCCGGAATTACGTAAGGATCATGCGGGGCATAGGTGGAAATGAAGACGCAGAAAGGCTGATCGCCTGCCTGATCCATGAAGCCCATGGCGCGGTCATAAATGTAATGCTCCTCGGAGACTGTGCTGTCCTCCCGGTAGACACCGGCCACGGTGCTGTCCTTATAGCCGGGCGTCTTTACCACAACGCGTTTTACCGGGGTTAAATCCCGCTTGGGAATCTGTACTTCTGTCTCGTAGTCGGTGAATCCAAATTTGCCCAGGTCGTTGCTGCGCTCAATGTGCCATTTTCCGTAGTAGGCCAGCGTGTATCCCTGATCTTTGATCGCCTGAGGAAGGGTCCACAGGCTGTCGTCAAATTCCGCGCGGTAGGCGGGAACGGTGTGGGTGCAGTCCACCATGCCGTGGGTGTGGGGAAGTACGCCGGTGATGAGGGAAGCACGGGCCGGCGAACAGATAGGGTTTACTGTGTGCGCGCGCTCAAAGGTGATGCCGTCTTGCTGAAGCAGGCGAAGATGAGGCATCTGACATAAGCTTCGCGGATCCATCACCGCCTTTTGCTGCATTTGATCGGAAATCAGAAAAATGATATTGGGAGATGATGCCATGTGTTTGATCCTCCTTTGGTGTGGTTTAGTCGATCGGTAAAAGATAATTCATGTTGTCATAGCCCTGCCATTCCTCAATGGAATCCGGCTTTGTGGCAGCAGCCCAGCGGCGCAAGAGCGCTGTCTGCTTTAGACCCTGATCAAGAGCTTCCATCGCCTCGTCCTCGTTCCAGTATTCATAGAGACGGGCGAGCAGCATCTCGGTCAAGTCCCGGAATGCCGGGTCGGCGGCCAGATTGTTCAGCTCTCTCGGGTCGTTCTCCAAATCGAACAGAAGGGGAAGGTCGATGGTGCAGAATTTCATTAATTTGTAGCGGCCGACGCGGATCATCGCTGAGGGCAGATCACCCTTAATATCGGCCAGGATGGAAACGGCAACGTCCTCCCGAGTCCAGGTTTCGTCCGTGAGCAGGGGAAGCAGAGAATTTCCGTCCTCCTTCGGCAGATGAGGTGCCTCTCCCAGGTCGCACAGGGTGGGGGCGATATCTAAGAGGCTGACTACCTGAGCCCTTCGTTTTCCGGTTCCGAAACGGCCGGGTGCGGAGATAATCAGAGGGACATGAGCTGACTCCTCGTAGAAATTGCTCTTCCAGAACATACCATGGCTGCCCAGGGACTCGCCGTGGTCGGAAAGGTAGATCACCACGATATCCTCGCCAAGCGTCTCGCGGGCGCAGGAGATAACCTCACCGATCAGTCCGTCCATATACTCTACGTTCGCATAGTAGGCGGCCTTCACGCGGTGCAGCTCCTCCGGTGTGACATGCTCGATGCCGCGAAGCCTGATAAACTGCTGAATGGCGGGATGAAGTTCATCAAACGCTTCGGTCGTTGCTTCTTCGGTCCCCCGAAGGCGTTGATCATACTTTCGGAACAATTCCTCCGGCGCGACAAAGGGACAATGAGGGTTTCCGTAGCCGACCAGCAAAAACAACTGACGCTCATCCGTCCGTGTGCGCAGATAGTCACAGGCTGCATCAGTCACTGCGCGATCAAAACAGAGCATGGCCGAGCTTCCTGCACCGGATTTGTCGATGCAGACACGGCTCTGATCGGGAGTCCCAGCCAAAGGACCGTACAGTTCTTGCTGTCGCTGCTTTTCTCGGGGAAAGGAAGGATTCAGATCCCCCACCAGCCGCTTTTCGAAGCCGTGGCGCTGGTCATAACCGGTAAAGTGCATCCGTCCGCACAGTACCGTGTCATAACCGGCGATCGCCAGGGTCGTGGCAAAGGTCGCACGGTCGGAGCGCAGCAGCTGGAAATTATTGTAGACACCCGTGTGCGTGGGCAGAAGGCCTGAGAGCATACTGGAACGGCTGGGTACGCAAAGCGGAGAGTTGGAGTAACAGTTTTCGAAGACAACGCCTTCCTTTGCTAAGTGGTCCAGATGAGGCGTGTCCACCAGCGTGTTTCCGGCGTATCCACAGATGAACGGATTGTGCTGATCGGACTGAATCAGGAGAATGTGTGGTTGTTTCATTGGCGGGCTCCCTTCTGATAGGATGTTCTTTGTAAAAAGCATAACAAATGGGAGGGCGGTTGTCAATGAGAACTGCTGTTGTTTTTAAACACAAAAGAACAAAATGATCTCGTATTTTGCTAAGTGATCCGGTACGAATCTGTGATATAATGTGATTGTTGGTTTGTTGGCAAAATTGTAAAGAAACAAGGTACCTTGAGATATTTCGCATAGAAGAGGTTGGTAATGCTGCACAAAAATATGGCACAATAATTGTATGAAACGAACAAAAGATGATTAAAAAACATTAGACTGACATGAAAATTTAGTAATTTTTTTAATTACAACTATTTACATTTGAAGAGAATTATGTTATGGTTTTAACAACAGAATGCACGCTTGAACTTTCAAAATGAAAGTTTGGGATCGGCATAAACGTTAAAAAAAGAAGGGAGAAAAAACAATGAAAAGAATGATGGCATTTCTTTTGGCGGCAGTTCTTGTGATGAGCCTGTTAGCCGGATGCGGTGGCGGAACGAACTTGGACGATAAGACGACCACCAAAGCACCTGAGCAGACGACTCAGGGCGGTCAGGGAGAAGAAACCCAGGGAGAGACCCAGGGTAGTGAGGAGACAACAGAGGCTCCGAAGATCGAGATTGAGTATCCTCTGAAGGACGCAGGTAAGCTGACCTGGTACGTACAGGCCGGTATCGACCTGCATGCGGACTACGTAGATCCTTCTGAGTCCCCGCTTCACAGTTATCTGTCGGAAGCGACCGGTGTCGAGATTACCTGGCGTATGGTTCCCCTCGGTGGAAATCCGGATACCGATTTTAACCTGATCCTTCAGGAGTCCCCGCTTCCCAGCGTGATCACCGGAGACAACATCCGCTATGAGGATCTGTTCCGTGATGAGATGATTTATGACCTGACTCCTTACATTGAGGAGTATGCTCCTGACTACTGGGCATGGCTGAACGAGGATGAGATTAGACTGAAGGAAGTTTCTTTGGCGACCGGCGAGATCGTATATTTTGCCAGCGGCATTGAGGAACTGAATACCTGCAGCTACGGCCCGATGATCCGTAAGGACTGGCTGGATGAGTGTGGTCTGGAGATTCCCTATACGCTGGACGAGTGGGAGGTTGTTCTGACTGCATTCCGCGATCGGTATGGCATTGCTCCTCTGAGCGCAGCGAAGGCTATTTGGAACGGTCTGTTTGGTACGTCTGCCGGAACCGGTGCGATGGGTGGATTTAACCTGAGATTCTACCGTGAAGGCGACGAAATCAAGTGTGCACAGACTCAGGAAGAGTGGAAAGAACTGATCAAGGTCTTGGCAGATTGGTATGAGAAAGGTCTGATTGATCCTGATGTAGGAACGATCAACAAGTCCGGTATCCTTCCCAAGGCAGCGGCCGGTCAGATTGGTCTGATCATCTGTGACGATGCTCACTCCTCCAGAATTCCGCTGGAGACCGCTAAGTTCGAGGAAGCAGAGTATGGAAAGACCACAGCAGAGTGGGTACCGATTCCTTATCCCGTGCCGAACAAGGGCGACATTCCTAAGTATGTTAGATATGAAGGCATGAACAAAGATCATGCGACTGTTATTACCACCGACTGCACCGAAGAAGAGCTGATCACCGCGATCAAGATGCTGAACTTTGGTTACACCGAGTACGGACTGAATGTATGGAACTTTGGCCAGGAGAACGTAAGCTGGTACTACGATGAGAACGGCGAAGTACAGTTGACCGATCTGGTTATCAATGATCCGAAGGGCAAGACCAACGCGCTCAACAAGTATTCTCCGATGAACGACAGTATTGCTCCTTCTATCAAGACCAACCGTTTTGCTGAGCTGAGATATGAGCAGATCTCGGTTG
>JAFQDI010000209.1 GCA_017416055.1 Lachnospiraceae bacterium | reverse complement strand
GGCTACACCGTCCAGCTTGCCCATATAGTCGATGCCGGCGGTATCTCCCTCAGCAATGACACCTTCTTTGACCTGCTTGGAAGTACTATAATAACTCCGGATCTCATCGATCGCTTCCTGAAGTTCTTTCTCGGTTACCTCGACAGTTCCTTTCTCTGCCTCGACACCCCTATACTGTCCCAGTGTCACATAGTCGGAAATATTTTCGATCTCAATCAACGGCTCAAGGGGTTCAAGCTTCGCCGCCTCCGTCGTTCCCTCGGCTCCCGTTGTTCCGTCACCGGTCGTCTTATCGCCGCATCCACTCATCACCAGCACCAATACAAGTGCGAGCGCAATCAGTTTTGTTAAATATGCCTTCATGATTTCCTCCAATCTTTTGTCGATCAAATTGACCGTCAAAAAGCAACATCTTTTCTTTTATACCATAACTCAGTCCAAAAAGAAAGCTTTTTCACAAAAATTACACAGTTCATCTATAAATATTTTCTAAAATTTTCGCACCTGATTTGACAAAAAATGCTTGTCTTTTTCGGAGATTGTGTTATAATTTTCTCAAGATTCACCGAAGTAAAAGTAATTCACGTATTTTCAGAGCTTTCTCTATCCTGTATTGTGAGTTTCGTTTCGGCGAGATTCTTCTCCTGAGAAATCTTTGAAAATACGCGAATTTTTTTATGAAAGCAGAATCAAAAAAATTTTATCTGGAGGTACCATCATGAACAACGGTACAGTTAAGTGGTTCAATTCTGAGAAAGGCTACGGATTTATCACCGCAGAAGGCGGCGAGGATGTATTCGTACATTTCTCTGCAATCAACGGCGAGGGTTTCAAGACTCTGGAAGAGGGTCAGGCTGTAACTTTCGATATCGTTGAAGGCAACCGTGGCAAGCAGGCTGCAAACGTTACCAAGTGCTAATTTTTAGCCGGTATAGCAGCGAACTATCCAGGCAGCGACACCCCGGCACTACGCCGGGGTGTTTTTCGCTTTTGAAACATTCAAACAAATGACGTTTTTCTATTGATAAATACATTCAAGAAAGGATCTGCCATGAAACTGACAACACTTGCCTATGTGATGAAGGAAGCTCAAGCACTTCTCTCCATTGATAGTCCCACCGGCTACACCAAAACAGTCACCGAATATGTTATGATCGCCCTTGAGCGTCTCGGCTACTCCCCTGTTCGCACCGTAAAAGGCGGTGTGTTTGTGGACCTGGGCGGCGGAGATACTTCGGGTACAGGTGCACAGCCTCTTACCGAGGCGGATGCCGCTTCAGGCGCGGTTCTTCTGGAAGCACATGTGGATACACTGGGCGGCATGGTAAAGGAGATCAAGGGTAACGGACGCCTTCGCATCTCTCCCTTAGGCGGTCTGAATCCCAACAATGTGGAGGCTGAGGACTGTTACATCATCACCCGGTCCGGGGACTATTATGATGGAACTATTCAGCTGGCAAACGCCTCCATTCATGTGAACACAGAATATAACGATACAAAGCGCACCTTCGACACCCTTGAGGTGGTGATCGATCAGGACGTAAACAGCAAAGAAGACGTGAAGAAACTGGGCATCAGCGTGGGCGACATTGTCTGTCCTTTCCCCCGCACCAAGATCACGAGCAGCGGATATATCAAGAGCCGTTTCCTTGACGACAAGCTGAGTACCGCCATCCTTCTCGGGCTGGCTTACAAGATCAAACTGAACGAAATCGTTCCGAAGCGTCGCCTCTATCTGCACATCACCGTCTTCGAGGAAGTCGGCCATGGCGGTTCCGCTTCCATCCCCGCGGATGTGACGGAGATCATCTCTGTGGACATGGGCTGCGTGGGTGACGGTCTGGAATGCACCGAGCGTCAGGTCTCCATCTGCGCAAAAGACAGCCGCGGACCTTATCACTACGAGGTGGTGAGTGCTCTCATCGACGCGGCAAAGCGGGCAGATGCGGACTATGCCGTGGATATCTATCCCGCCTACGGCTCCGATGCCGACACCGCGCTCATCTCCGGCCACGATATCCGTCACGGGCTCATCGGCCCCGGTGTGTACGCATCCCACGGTTATGAGAGAAGCCATGTGGACGGCGTGGAGAATACACTGAAGGTGCTGGAGGAATATTTGTTAAAATAAGATGAGTGCAAAGAGCATACTCATCACGAGGTACACCTATGCTTACCATTTCTAATACCTACAACCAAGCCATTGTTTTTACGGACACCTTGGACTCCGGTGCCGAAGGCTTGATCAAGGCTTTTTGCGGATGCCCAGTGTCAGAGGGAAGCCGGATCCGAATCATGCCGGACGTGCATTCCGGCAAAGGCTGTGTGGTCGGCACTACCATGACTATCACCGACAAGATTGCTCCCGGTCTCATCGGCGTGGATATTGGCTGCGGTATCAGCGCATTAAAACTGAGCGGAAAGCGCATGGAGCTTCAGAAACTGGACAAATTGATCCACGAAAAAATTCCCGCAGGCCGCAACATCCGTTCTTCTGTTCATCGCTACGCTGAACAGATCGATCTGGACTGTTTAAAGTGTCAGCAACACATCCGAAAGGACAAGGCCCGCCTGAGCATTGGCACTCTGGGGGGCGGAAATCATTTTATCGAAATTGACCGGGGAGATGATGGCTCCTACTGGCTCATTATTCACTCCGGCAGCCGCCATCTCGGTGTGGAAGTTGCGACCCATTATCACGATGCGGCATTCCGCACTTCTCCCAAAGAAGTCCCCTATGAGTTGGCATACGCTACAGGAGATCTGATGACAGATTACCTGCATGATCTTGACATCGCACAGGAGTTTGCGCGAATTAGCCGACACGCAATTGCCGACGAAATTTGTAAGGGCATGAAGCTTTCGGTGATTGAGTCCTTCGAATGCGTTCACAACTACTTTGACCGCAAATCGATGATCATGCGCAAAGGTGCAATCTCCGCCGAGGAAAATGAACCGGTCATTATCCCGATGAACATGCGGGATGGCTGTCTGATCGGACGAGGAAAGGGCAATGAAGACTGGAATTACTCCGCTCCTCATGGAGCAGGGCGGCTGATGAGCCGTCAGGAGGCCAAAAACTCCATCACCCTCTCCCAATACAAAAAAGAGATGAAAGGAATCTATTCCACCTCTGTTTCCCGCGATACCCTAGATGAAAGCCCGATGGCCTACAAGCCGATGGAAGCGATTATTTCCCAAATCAGAGATGCCGTTACATTGACAGAGCGCATTATTCCTGTATATAACTTCAAGGCAGGTGATGAATGATGATTTATCAGATCAGTTCCGGACAGGGTCCGGCCGAATGTGAGTTGGGCGTAGCCAAATTTTTAGCCTATCTTCAGAAACACCACAATATCACTGTTCTTGACTATTCGGAAGGGAGTTTTTCCGAAACCTATCGTTCTGTCCGCATCTCTACCCCCGATGATTTGACGGAATACGTCGGATCAATCCAGTGGGTCTGGCAGAGCGCCTACCGCCCCGGACACAAGCGAAAAAACTGGTTCCTCGATTTTAGCCTGTGTCAGGTCGCAGAAGTTGAGGCATTCGATGAGAATCAAGTCACCTTCGAAACCTTTCACAGCAGCGGTAACGGTGGCCAGAATGTAAACAAAGTAGAAACCGGTGTACGAGCCATTTATGTTCCCACCGGCCTGAGTGCAGTCTGTACCGAGGAACGCAGTCAATATATGAACAAGCAGCGAGCGGTGGCGAAGCTGAAAGCAGCCATCTCTCTCATCAATACTCAGAGAAAAGCCCAGGCTGTCAACGATGTATGGAAACGTCATACACAAATTGTCAGAGGCGAAGCTTCTCATAAGTATAGCGGCATAGATTTTAAACCTTTATAACTGTTCATTAAGAAGCCGTTGCAAAACCATAACAACTCTATCAAAAAAAGAAGTTGACCGGAACAAACTCGAGAAACACGCTCTCGCTCCGGTCAACTTCTTTTTGATTCAAAGGTATCTGTCGTTATGTAACAACCCTTTTCCTATCTTCAACACTGCTCAGCCCAGGAAGCTTCCTTCCTTCACCATCTGCGCCTGCACAGCCTTCACATCCACATTCCGCACCAAACATCCGTCTTTGATCGCCTGTGTCGCAGCCACTCCTGCCGCATGTCCCATCTCCATACAGGGAGGCATCACACGCACTGCACCTGCCGCCTCGGAAGTCGCAGAAAGACTTCTTCCTGCCACCAGCAACTGATCGATTTTCACCGGAACCAAACTCTTATACGATACTCCATACCATTCACCATTTTCAATGGTCACGTATTTCGTTCCGGCTGCACCGGCTGCTCCATGCACATCGATAGAATTTGATGCCAAAAGAATCACATCCTCCGGAATATTTCCATTCAGCACGTCCTCCGTCGTCAGCGTTGCATCTCCTTTAATATGGCGGGTTTCACGGATGCCGATGGTGGATGCGCTGCTCATCAGCTTCGCATTCTCACAGCCGGGAATATATTTCTTCAAGAAGTTATAAATCTCTTCCACCTGTTTGCGACCGATCATCTCAGCCTTTGACAGGTCCTCAACATCTGTTCCGTCGATGCCGTTGATTCGGGAGATATTCACGCTGAATTCGTCTTTTTTTACGCTGCGGTAAATCCCCACCGATCTTCTTTCCACATTGAAATCACCATTCGCACGGGCCTGATCCAGAAACTCTCTGAACACACCATTCGTCGGAATACCGCGCTCTTTTACCCCTTCCTGGAACGTCTCGTCAACCTTCTCCCAGTCCACATTTCCGATGCGGAAGAACATGGTCACCGGCTGCATGGCCCCTCTCGCCGGATCGCCCAACTCACAGGGTACGCCGGCGCGGTACGCAACATCCGCGTCTCCACTGCAATCGATCACAACCTTTGCTTCGATCGCCTCCAGCCCGCTCTTGGAATGAACAATTACACCTTTCATGCAATCATTCTCCACCAGTGGCTCCACAAAACTGGTATGGTACAGCGTTTTCACGTTCGCCTCAGTCAGCATGTCATCAAGAACACGTTTCAGCACCTCTGCGTCAAAGGCTCCGCAATGATCATGGCCCCGGAAATGGTATCCTGTGATCTGATCTCCCGCTCTGCACTCCTCGGGATGGATCGCACCGTCCTCAGCGATCAAACGCTGCACCAATTCTTCGTACATTCCTCGGATAATCATCTGATCACCGGATTTGTTGTAGGAGGTCATAAACGGTGCAACCAATCCGACCGTCGCCATACCACCGGCACAACCGTACTTTTCCACCATAATCGTATTTGCCCCATTGCGCGCTGCTGCGATCGCTGCGCAAAATCCTGCAGGTCCGCCTCCGACCACAACCACATCGCATCCGTATTTCACCGGAATTTCCAACTGTTTAACAATCTTTTCCATCGTCGCCCTCCTGCTATTTGTGTTCGTGAATATTCAATGTTTTTAGTTTAGCACATCCGCTTTAGATAAGCAATGCGATTCTTTCTTTACCCAACGAACTCGTACTCGAAAGCCTTCCAGGGCACATTCAGTTCCTTGCCCTGATTGATCAATTCATCCACGTGCAGGAGAAGAGGGAAGTCCTCTGCCTTCACCTTTCCGGCTGCGATCAGCGCACGAACCGCCTCGGCGGTTCTGGTCGCGATAACGATAGACTCCAGTGTTACACCGGCCAGTACATTCATCGCCTCATCAAAAGCCATGCCGGTTCCCAGAAGAGTTCCGATCTTTCGGGTACGTCCACCGAATACGGTCACATACAGATCGCCCGACAACAGACGCACATTAGAGGGATGGCCTCCACACAGATCCAACAGCTTGATCATCTCCACCACACTCTGTCCAAACAGGGCCGCCTGGGAATTGTAATGTTCAAATTCTCTACCCTCACGCTTGTAGGACATACCAATTGCAAGGCTGACACCCAGTGCGTATGCGTTCTTCATTGCAACCGCACACTCAACTCCGCGAACATCGGTGGACAAACTCACATTGTAATACTCGGTCTCAAACAGAGACTTGATCCAGCGCAGCATCTTCATATCACGGCCGCAGAAGGTAACCTCGGTGAAATCCCTATCTGCCAACTCATAGCTGGTGCAAGGGCCGCCGATCGCGTTGAAGGAAATCTTCTTCTCTGTACTCTCCTCAAAAATCTCGGGATAAGACTTCAGTGTTCCGTCGGGGTAATTGATCATACCCTTGGTAACGGACAGCACCGGCAGATTCTCAGGGATCTGAGGAATCATCTCCTTGATAAACCAGTCAAGACCGAAGCTGGATACACCATTGATATACAGATCTGCGCCCTCCATCGCTTCCTTTACTTCCTCAATATAATACCATTCCACATTTTCCGGCATCACTCGCTTCATCGTCAGATGTTCATTGGTCTTGCGTCCATGCTCGATGATCGCCCGATCAAGCGGCGAACCAACCAGTCTCACCTTATGACCATTCTCGCATAACGGCACTGCCAGCGCAGAACCCATCATACCGGAACCCACAATTACAATTGTACTCATCTTTACTCCTCCTTAACTCTTCATTCTTTTTCATTGTTTTTCAAGCCTGTTTTGAAAACGGGCTTGTATTTTCTCTGTTTTCTCTTTATAATCACTATATATCTTCCGCTTTTGACCGTCAATAGGCGGCGGACAACTCGGAAGTTTGTCATCTTTTTTGCAAAAATTCGATCAAACTTTTTCAACATATTTCACACTGCTCAAATAAACTCAGTGTATACTGTTTTCTAAGGAAAAGGAAGGGGATCCGATATGCTTCAGTACGAACGTCAAGACGAAATTCTGGCTGTCCTTGAACAAAAAAGGACGATTGGCATTGCCGATCTTTCAAAAGAACTGTATGTCAGCGAGGCGACTGTCCGCCGCGACTTAAACGCTTTAGAAAAATTGGGGCTGGTGAAGCGCATATACGGTGGGGTCATGCTTTCCAAGTACGCCAGTTCCAGTGATCTCCCTCTGCTCTTGCGCGAGCAGGAAAGCCGCCCGCAAAAGGATTTGATCGCTGCCAAGGCTGCCGAGTTTCTCCATGACGGTGCGACGATCATCATGGATGCCTCCTCGACGGTCCAACACATGATTCCTTACCTGACGCATTATCGAAACCTGACGGTCATCACCAACTCTTTAAGGGTGGTTCATCAGTTGGAAAACTCCGATATCCGAATCTATTGTACCGGTGGAAACTTTATCGCCCGAAACCGCGCCTTTGCCGGCCCTTCAGCAATCAATATGTTAAAGGATTTCTACGCTGACTACCTCTTTTTCTCCGCTCAGGGACTCTCCCTTTCCGGAGAGATCACCGATTTCTCTGAGGAGGAAACTGCGCTTCGGAAGATCATGCTAACCCGTGCGACAAAAAGCTATTTTCTCTGCGATTCTTCCAAAATCGGCCAATCCTATCTGTTCAAGCTGTGCGACAGCACCGATGTGGATAGGATCATCTGCAATGCGACATTGCCGGAGAGTATACAGGTAAACGGGTGAGCAAGCTCACCCGTTTTGTTAATCTTTGTAGGTACGATCGTATGCTTTCTGGGTGATTTGGATGTACTCCTCCAGGCCCAGGGTTTTCAGTTCGTTTACCATGAAATCCCAATCTGCCACAATATCGTACTCTCCTTGGATACACCTCATGGCAAACCCAAACAGGAAAGTGTCAAGGGTAGACTCAAGGTCAGCGCATCGATTCGCATCTTCCTTTGCACTTCTCAATTGATCAATGTAATACTGATGATTTGCAGTGTTTCTGCCCCATACTTCAAGTGCATCAAGGATACTTGTATCATATTTTAGCTCTGTAAATCGATCCATTTTGATCGTAGGTGCAACCAAATAATTCATCGGAGAATATTTACTGAGTGCACTACTCTTCCCGCTCTCATCATTCAAGACCAACTCCATCAACTGTACTTCACCCTGCTCATCATAATCCCAGCTCACACCCTGTTCGCCGAAATTCCAGGTGAGCTTCCCTTCCTCGGTATAGCCATAGTTCAACATCTTGATCGCAGTGATTAATTTTTCCTCCGGACACTCTGTGGTGATAAACGTGCCGGCGGAAATGTCCATTCCCTCGTAATGGGTATAGACCGGCTGATCGCCTTTGTTCAATACCGGATAAGGAATTGCAATCCATTCTGCAGGAGTATGCGGATTAACCGAAATCTCGTCATTCGTCTCTGCGGACATGATTTGGGCCATTCCAGACTCATCAACGACAGTAAGACCGATATGGCCCCGTGATGCCTCACGAACAATATGGCTCTTGGGGCTGCTTGTTTCTATTCCAGGATCAATCAGGCCTTCCTCAAACCAACGATTCATCGTTACAATCAGCTCTTTCCACTCTTCTTGAAGCTGTGCGCACTTAATCTCGCCATTTTCCTGATATAGCATCAGATTCAGTCCACCATGCGCACCTGTCCCCGATGCCAAACCAAGCATTTTTTTCCAAATTGATCTCGTCGTATTAAAAGGCGCGATATCGTATTTGTCTCTAAATGCTTTAAGAACCGTCTCCCACTCATCCAGCGTATAAGGGATCTCCAGCCCACACTCATCCAGCCAATCTTTGCGGATAATCGGTCCATAAGTGCAGGTATACTCTTCCTCAACGCCGCAGGCAAAGTATACGATCTCTCCGGTCGTCAAAGCAATCTTTTTCATCCGCGCCTCATCCTCATTCAGCCATGCCCAGTAATCCGGTGCATACTCTTCCAGATAAGGGGTGAGGTCCCGGATCAATCCGTCCGCGAACAACCTCTCGAAATCCAAATCGCTTCCGGTAGCGATAAAAGGAATGTCCATGATATTAATATTGTGATTCTGCGGAAACTGCCACTCAATATCCACGCCGGTTGCGACCTTCAGATAATTGTGCAAAGGCGATTTTGATACATCCCAATCATAATCGAGATGTATGTTAATCCCGTCCTTTACGTACCAGCTCAGAGAACCGGCATCGGTCAGCGGATACTGAATCTCATTCCTCGGTTCCTCTGTAGGTGCCTCGGTAACTTCCTCTGTGGGTGCCTCGGTTGTTGTTTCTCCACTTTCAGTGCTCTGAGTTCCGACTTCAAGGTTAGTCCCGGTGGATGTATCCTCATCGGAATCAACACTACATCCGGTTACCAAACTGAATACCATCGTTGCTGCAAGAAAGAGTCCAATTAACCGTTTCATTTCGTTCTCCTTTCCCGTTCATGTCTATATTGCAAAAGTAATGGTCAAAGACGATATGGTACATTTTTATATTACGATATTATCATTCGCATTCCTGCCTTATCTCCACCAACGTCAGTCCCTCCGGCGGTGCCGTCGGCCCTGCCGCCTGTCGGTCCATCGCCGCCAGTATCTTTGGCAGTTGCTCCGGCTCTATCGCTCCCTGTCCCACCTTGATCAGGGTTCCCGCAATGATGCGGACCATATTGTACAGAAAGCCATTTCCCTGCACACGGATGGTGATAAGCTCACCCTCTCTGCTCACCTTCAAGGAATAGATGGTTCTCACTTTGCTCTCCACCTGCGTCGCCACGGAGCAGAAGCTGGTGAAATCATGCTCGCCCACCAGATAATCTGCTGCCTGCTGCATCCTTTTTTCATCCAGCGGGACGTAGACAAACGCCGAATAACGGCGATTCATCGGGTTCGGAAAAGGGTGATTCCAAATCTGATATTCGTAGGTTTTCACCGAACTGCACTTTCGTGGATGATAATCGGGGTCTACTTCTTCCGAGTGATTCACCACGATATCCTCCGGCAAACGCTGATTCAGCGCGTGGGAAAACTTCTCCCCGGGGATTCGGGAATCCGTGTCGAACACCGCAATATTGCCCAGGCCATGCACCCCTGCATCGGTACGGCTGGCACCGATCACATGAATCTCTTCCTTAAGAAGCTCAGACAATGCTTTATTCAATTCGCCTTCGATCGTCCTCTGTCCGGGCTGGACCTGCCATCCGCAGTAGTTTGTCCCGTCATAGGCTACGATCAGTTTAATCCTGCGCATGGAGCGATCCCCCTTTCTCCCATCGTAACGATACTTCTCACTTCTATCCTAATATCATCAGCAAAATCATCAGGCCGAGAAACACAAACAGTGCCAGATACCCCCACGTATCCACCTTCGTGTAATGCAGCGGTTTCATCTTCGTGCGGCCCTCACCGCCCTGGTAACATCTCGCTTCCATGGCCATCGCCAGATCCGACGCGCGGCGGAACGCCGAGATAAACAACGGCACTAACAGCGGAATCATGCTTTTCACCCGCTCAATCAGTTTCCCACTCTCAAAATCCGCACCTCGCGCCGTCTGTGCCTTGGTAATCTTGTCCGTCTCATCCACCAAAATCGGGATAAAGCGCAGAGCGATGGACATCATCATCGCAATCTCGTGCACCGGCACGTGGATCTTATTCAGACCACGAAGGCTGGTCTCCAGACCATCCGTCAATTGATTGGGCGTGGTGGTGAACGTCATCAGCGACGAGCCCATGATCAAAAATGTCAATCGCAGTGTCATGTAGATCGCCTGCAGCAAGCCCTCAACCGTAATAGTCAGCTTCCAAATCCGAACGATCGGTGTTCCCTTCACCAGAAACAGATTGAATACGGCAGAAAATGCCAAAATCAGAATGATCGGTTTTAGGCCGCGCACGATATAACCAAACGGTACCTTGGACACACGGATCACCAAAAGCAGAAATCCTGCCGCCAACAGATAACAGACGGGTCCCTTTGCCAAGAACAGTGCAATGATATAAATCAATGTTCCCGCCAGTTTGGTTCGCGGGTCCATGCGGTGGATCACCGAGTCCACCGGATAATATTGTCCTAATGTAATGTCTTTCATCCTAATACCTCACGGATCGCAGCCTTAGCTTCCTCCACGGTAATCGCACCGGTCTTCACCGGAACTCCCGCTGCCATGAGCTTCTCCATCACTTTCGTCACCTGCGGAACACCGAGGCCGATTGCCTCCAGTTCCTTGCGATGGGAAAACACTTCGTGCGGCGTGCCATCAAACATCACCTTTCCGTGATCCATAACCAGCACTCGCTTTGCGTAGCGCGCCACATCCTCCATGCTGTGAGAAACCAATACGATGGTGATGCCCTGTTCCTCGTGAAGTTTCTTCAGCTCGTCCAAAATCTCCTCGCGGCCTTTCGGGTCAAGTCCCGCTGTCGGCTCATCCAACACCAGCACCTCCGGCTTCATCGCCAGCACACCGGCAATCGCCACGCGCCGTTTCTGTCCGCCGGACAGTTCAAACGGCGAATTGTCATAGTAAGACTCATCCAGTCCCACTGCCTCCAACGCCTCTCTCGCACGCGCCTCGATCTCCTCCTTGGGCAGATTCAGATTCTTCGGCCCGAAGCAAACATCAGTAAACACATCCGCCTCGAAAAGCTGATGCTCCGGATACTGGAACACCAGTCCCACTTTGCCGCGCAGCTGCCGCATGGGATAATGCTCATCGTAAATATTTTCCCCATCGTAATAGACCGTTCCGGATGTCGCGCGGATCAATCCGTCCAGATGCTGGATCAGTGTGGATTTTCCGGAACCGGTATGGCCGACCAGACCAATAAACTCGCCCTTGCCGATTTCCAGCGACACATCGTTAAGTGCCACCTTCTCCATGGGGGTCCCTTCATTATATACATAACTCACATGTTCTAATTTGATCGCCATTTTTCCTACCTACTCAGCCACTTTCTCCCGATATAGCTTTGCAACCGCCTCGGTGAACTCCTCCAAAGTCAAAATCCCCTCCGGGAGATTCAGACCATCCTTTCGGAGCTCATACGCCAGTTCCGTCACCTGCGGAACATCCAACCCAGCTGCCTTGATCACATCCACCTGCGCAAACACCTGACGAGGAGTTCCCTCCAGAACCACATGACTTCTGTCCATCACCACCACGCGGTCGGCAAACACCGCCTCCTCCATATAGTGAGTGATCAGAACCACGGTGATTCCCTCCAGCTTGTTCAATTCCCGCACGGTGCGGATCACTTCGCTTCTTCCGTTAGGATCGAGCATCGCCGTCGGCTCGTCCAACACGATGCACTGAGGCTTCATCGCCATGACCCCGGCAATCGCCACGCGTTGCTTCTGTCCGCCGGACAGTCGGTTGGGACTGCGATGGCGATATGCGGTCATACCCACTTCCTCAAGGCATTTGTCCACTCGTTTCCAGATTTCTTCCGTAGGAACACCGATATTCTCCGGGCCAAATCCCACGTCCTCCTCGACCACCGTGCC
Source organism: Lachnospiraceae bacterium (assembly GCA_017416055.1). The sequence goes on along the minus strand of JAFQDI010000209.1, from coordinate 5,395 downwards.
GATAATCTGATTGTCCGGGTTCTGGAACACCATTCCCGCGGTCTGACGAATCTTCCAAAGGTTCTGCTCGTCTTTTGAATCCATGCCGCCGATCCAGATTGTTCCCTCGCTGGGAAGCAGCAGACCATTCATATGCTTAGCAAAGGTAGACTTTCCGGAACCGTTTCGTCCTAAGATCGCCACGAACTCCCCCTTCTCGATATTCAAATTCACACCGTCCAATGCTTTGGTCTCCTCCGCCACATTGCCTTCTTCATCCCGCTTGATATACTTGTAAATCAGCTTTGCTGTTTTGATCATGCTCATCGATTTCTCCACGTTGTCCTGTTCGGACATACTACAGCCAATTATATTTATCAAATCAACTTTATCATGTTTGACGCAGATTGTAAAGCCTTGTTCTCCGGAAAAAGGCTCTCTGTACGTGAGAAAAACCCTCTCCGTATGCGGAAAGGGCTTTTCGTTTTCCGGAAAATAGTGTATACTGTTTTTGTCATCGGATGCGTGAGCATTTCGCTTTCACCGATGAAATTTTCACTGACGAGGTGCATGATGAAATTTGTTTATCCCGCTATCATCCGCAAAACCGAGGACGGCCGTTTTAAGGCTACTTTCCCGGATTTATTATACTGCGAGGCTTACGGCGACACTGTGGAAGATGCCGTGGACAATGCCAACGATGCGGCCAGAGACTGGCTGGAAGCCGAACTTCAGGAGGACGTTCCGGATTTTCCCGGTGTCTCCGAATATCAGGATATGGAGTTAACGGAAGGCGATATTGTGAGAAATATCGCTGTGACTGTGAGATTTTATGTGGGATGGGATGAGTAAACGCTCATCCCTGATTCACTCTTCCCCACTGAACATCGTGAACGAATGTGTTCCGTGCTCCGTGTCAACACCATTCCACACTATACCGACATAATGCCCATTCATCGCTCCCCTATCTCCGAACACCTCCCACATCTGCGCAAGAATATCCTCATCCGTTGCCCCGCTATTGTAATGCAAGGTCACACGAAACGTCGCGCGCTTCACATCGTCAAAGGATTCCCTGCCGGCATCAGTCATCCTCCGCATCATCTCCGCGATCACAGCATCCGGATTACATCGCATCGCACGCTCCAAATAATCCGCTTCCGTCCACTTCACCACATATTTCCAAGGAAGCTCTCTGTATTCCTTGCAAAACCGATAATCCCTAATCGGCCCACCCTTCGCAATATCATCTTCCACCTGAGGGTCAAAAACATACTCCACTCCATCAATCTCCAACACTGTCCAGGTGTGTCCGGTATATCCTGCATTGTTCGCCAACGCAGTCCATCCCATCTCTTTTCGCACATCCAATCCAAGCGCCTGCATCATCACCGCAAACGCCGCCGAATAATTATCGCAGACTCCCACCTTTGTGGATAGAATCACATACGCCTGCTCCTGCGTGTAATCCATCGTCTCAAACTCGATCGAACACCATGAAAATCCGTACGAACAGTTCTCGATCAGATAATCATAGCATGCCTTTGTCTTCTCATAATTGTCCATCTCCGAATCAATGATCTCAGTTAAAATCTGCTCCACCAGCGCATCCAATTCCGTACATCCTGTTTTTTTCGGGTGAAGCGTAAGAACATTCAATAACTCCCGCGCACGAATCGGTGTTTCTGTCGGCTCGACAGATGGTGCCTCGACCGGTTCCGTAACTGACTCTACCGTCGACTTGGTGGACGGTGCCTCAATCGATTCGGCGGGCACTTCTGTGGTCGGCTCAGTGGGCGGTGCCTCAATCGGTTCGGTGGGCACTTCTGCGGTCGGCTCAGTGGGCAATTCTGCGGTCGGCTCGATGGACGGTGCCTCAGCGTCTGTGGGTTCGGGCAAGGCCGAGGTGGTTAGCTCTACAGTCGACTCCGCTACGGATTCTGCAAAAGAGTCTGTGGTCTCCGGCCGCTCCGGGGTAGTTTGCTCTACAGTCGACTCTGCAATAAATTCCGTGGCAAGTTCAGACGTCGCTGAAGTGGCTTGCTCTGTAGCAAGCTCTGCAATCGTTTCTCCGAGAGTCATTTTATTCGCCGAAGGAACTACACCACAGCCGGCAACCATTCCCAAGACCATCAAAAGGATCATAACTTTACACGCATATAATCTCATTTTTTCGCCCCTTTATGTGTTTTGCACATTATATCACATTTCTTTTTATGATGTCAATCCATTATTATAGATTATCATTCATTTTTATAAATGAATAGAGAACGGATGAGCGGAGAATGGGGTTGGAAATAGAAATGGCTACCATATATTTGGACGGGACACAAAAAAACAGGAGACAGCTTTCACCATCTCCTGCCAATTCGTTTCAAATTATCTTCCAACCCGGATTCGCGTGAGCGACCTTCTAAGTGCCAGCTCCGCTCTCATCTGATTGATACCGTCTGCATGATCGTGGATCCTCTCCTCCGCACGTGCCCTCGCACGCTCGGCGCGGTCCATATCAATCTCATCCGGCCACTCTGCCGCCTCTGCCAGCACAGTCACCTGATCCAGCAAAACCTCCACAAAACCGGAGTGCAGAGCTGCCATTTTCTCGCCTTCTGCCTCATGAATCGTCAGAACTCCGGGAAGAAGGATGAATGTGGTCGGTACATGATTCTTGTAGATACCGATCTCACCGTCGGTAGTACTCATCTCCGCCATGCTCGCCTCACCCTCGTAGAACACTCTGTCCGGGGTAATGATCTTCAGCCGGAACATATTTCCCTCTGCCATCTGACTACCCCCTTATTTTACGCGGGCAAGCACGTCGTCGATGCTTCCTGCGTTCAGGAAGTAGCTCTCAGGGATATCGTCGTACTTTCCTTCGATGATCTCCTTGAAGCCCTGGATGGTCTCAGCCAGCGGAACGTAACGTCCGTCCACACCGGTGAACTGAACTGCAACGAAGAAAGGCTGGGAAAGGAATCGCTGTACCTTTCTGGCTCTGGATACGATCAGCTTGTCCTCCTCAGACAGCTCGTCCATACCTAAGATTGCGATAATATCCTGAAGTTCTTTGTACTTCTGTAAAATTTCCTGCACGCCGCGGGCTACCGCATAGTGCTCCTCGCCTACGATACGGGGATCGAGGATGCGGGAGGTGGACTCCAACGGGTCAACCGCCGGATAGATACCCAGCTCAACGATGGAACGGGACAATACGGTGGTCGCGTCCAAGTGAGCGAAGGTCGTCGCGGGTGCGGGGTCGGTAAGATCATCCGCAGGCACGTAAACTGCCTGTACGGAAGTGATGGAACCGTTCTTCGTGGACGTAATACGCTCCTGAAGAGCACCCATCTCCGTCTGCAACGTGGGCTGATAACCTACCGCGGAAGGCATACGTCCCAGAAGCGCGGACACCTCGGAACCAGCCTGGGTGAAACGGAAAATATTGTCGATGAAGAGCAGCACATCCTTACCACCCTGATCGCGGAAATACTCCGCCATCGTCAGACCGGTCAGACCTACTCTCATTCTCGCTCCCGGCGGCTCATTCATCTGTCCGAAGACCATGGTGGTCTTATTGATAACGCCGGATTCTTGCATTTCGTGGTACAGGTCATTTCCCTCGCGGGTACGCTCGCCTACACCGGTAAATACGGAATATCCGCCGTGCTCAGTGGCAATATTTCGAATCAGCTCCTGAATCAAGACAGTCTTGCCTACACCGGCGCCACCGAACAGACCGATCTTTCCACCCTTCTGATAGGGGCAAAGAAGGTCAACAACCTTGATTCCGGTCTCCAAAATCTCAGTGGTGGTCGCCTGATCCGCGAATGCAGGTGCCTTCCGATGGATCGGAAGATACTCTGTCGCCGCAGGTGCGGGCTGATTATCAATGGGCTCACCCAATACGTTGAAGAGTCTGCCCAGGGTGATCTCTCCGACCGGTACGGTAATGGGTGCTCCGGTGGAAATTGCTTCCATCCCACGAACCAGTCCGTCGGTGGAACCCATTGCAATACATCTGACCGTATCATCACCCAGATGCTGGGACACTTCTACCGTCAGTTTTTCTCCATTCTTCCTTGTAATCACAACAGCGTCGTTGATGTCCGGAAGCTTTCCTTCGCTGAACTTGATATCCAGCACGGCACCGATGATCTGTGTGATCTTGCCGGTATTTGTCTCTGCCATCTGCTTACTCACTCCTTTTTCTCTTAGTCTCAACCGATGGCATTTGCGCCTGCAATAATCTCGGTGATCTCCTGTGTGATCGATGCCTGACGGGCACGGTTATACTCAAGCGACAAATGCTCAAGCATTTCCTGTGCATTGCTGGTCGCAGAATCCATCGCCTGCATCCGGGCACCGTTCTCGCTGGCGGTGGACTCCACCAAAGCGCCGTAGATCAGGCTGTTCATATAGAGGGGAATCAGTGCATCAAGCACCTCTCCCTCGCCGGGCTCATAGCTCATGAGAAGAGCATCGCCCTCCTCTGAGGTATTTGCCTCAAATTGATCGGTCTCCACGGGAAGAAGTTTGACCATCTTCGGCTCGTGGCTCACCGTATTTTTAAATGATGTGTATACCAGATAAATCTCGCCGATCTTTTGATCCTTGTAATCGGACAGCACCTTCCGTCCGATTTCTAACGCATCCGAGTACTCAGGACTCTCCATCCGGTCAGAATAATCCTCCGCCACCGTATAACCCTTGTGGCAAAGAACATCTCTTCCCTTTCGTCCCACCGCATAGAGCAAAACTTGCTCGGGCGCGATACCGCTGCCGGTGATCAGTCGGGCTACATTGGAGTTGTATCCTCCTGCCAGTCCTCGGTTGGAACTGATGACGATGATTCCCTTCTTATCGGAAGTCCCCGCCGTCAGGTATGGATGATCGACCTGTTCCGTACAGGAAAGGATATGATTCACAGTGGCATACATCATGTCCGTATAAGGCCTCGTCCGCTCTGCTTTCGCGCGAGACTTCTGCAGTTTCACGGTAGATACCAGTTTCATTGCATTAGTGATCTGCTGTGTGCTCTGGATACTAGCCTTACGGCGCTTGATATCACGCATGGTTGCCATGGCGTCACCTTCTTTCCATCAGCCTTATGTGATGGACCTTACGTCCTATTACAGAAAAATTTTTTTGAATTCTGTAATCACATCGGCCAGTTTACTTTCCAACTCGGGGGACAATGCCTTCTTCTCACGGATCTCCTCGGGAATATCGGCATGCTTGGTGTCGATATACTCAAACAACTCCTTCTCGAAGCGCTGAATCTCCTCGGTGGCAACATCCAGAAGCAGCTTTTTCGTCGCTGCATAGATGATGATGACCTGATACTCCACGCCCATCGGCTGGTACTGCGGCTGTTTCAGTATCTCCTTGATGCGCTCACCCTGTTCCAGACGCTCTT
>JAFQDI010000208.1 GCA_017416055.1 Lachnospiraceae bacterium | reverse complement strand
GCCACAACACGGGTCGTACAGATGGAACCGGGTCCGATACCTACCTTAACGGTATCAGCTCCTGCCTTGATCAGGTCGAGAGCTGCCTCACCGGTTGCGATATTACCCGCAATGACCTGAAGTTCAGGGAATCTGTCCTTAATCATGCCTACGGTACGAATAATATTTGCGGAATGTCCATGTGCAGAGTCCACAACGATAACGTCTACACTGGCATCAACCAGTGCGCCGACACGATCCAACACATTCGCAGTTGCTCCCACGCCTGCACCGCAGAGCAGTCTTCCCTGCTCATCATGTGCAGAGTTCGGATACTTGATCTGCTTCTCAATATCTTTGATGGTGATGAGTCCCTTCAGATTGAACTCGTCATCCACGATCGGCAGTTTCTCCTTGCGGGCCTTGGCCAGGATCATCTTCGCCTCTTCAAGGGTAACACCTTCTTTTGCGGTGATCAGGTTCTCGCTGGTCATGCTCTCGGTAACCTTCTTCGAGAAGTCTGTCTCGAACTTCAGATCACGGTTGGTGATGATGCCTACGAGCTTTTTGCCCTCGGTGATCGGAACACCGGAGATGCGGAACTTCGCCATCAGGTTCTCTGCGTCGCGGAGAGTTGCGGTGGGAGGAAGTGAGAAAGGATCGGTGATAACACCGTTCTCCGAACGCTTAACCTTATCAACTTCTTCTGCCTGCTCGTCGATCGACATATTTTTATGAATAATACCCAGACCGCCCTGTCTCGCCATGGCAATCGCCATGCGATGCTCGGTAACGGTATCCATGCTGGCACTGATCATGGGAATATTCAACATAATCTTGTTGGTCAGACGGGTTGCAAGTGAAACCTGGTTCGGGATCACTTCTGAGTAACTGGGTACCAGTAAAACGTCATCAAATGTAATTCCATCAGAAATAATTCTGCCCATAAAAATCCTTTCCTCCTTCGTCTCCGAAAAAAATAATAATTTACGTTAGACTAACATATTGCGATGAAAAAGTCAATCACTCATTTCGGTGTTCTTTGTGCCAATTTATAATCTACTCTAAAATCTGCAGGCCAAATTCATCACGGAAGAAGCCTCGGGTATCTGCCCACTTTCCGTATTTATCCTTGATGGACACTCGGATATAGCGGAAATTAGGAGGAATATTTATGTCCGCAGAGGTCAGTGTTTTTCCATTTTCTGCCCACACATGCTTCACCTGCTTGCTTCCAACATACACAAAAATGCCTTCCACTTCCGAACACTCCACATGTACAGTCTCGCCGTCGAAAGATACCTCCTTGAACTCCGGTCCCATGGAAGCATACATCTCGCCGGTCTCCATCGCATCGATTACTTTATCATAGGTCAGCTCGTCCGCCAAAATCATCGTCCAGGCCACTCCGGAGTCCCAGTCACGGCTTCCCTCGGGATGCTTGTTGTGATTATCGTCTGCCGCGTGACAGAACACTCTTTTGCCCGCAGAAAGCATGCGATTGTAAAGGGTTCCGTTATGTTCCTCGTGTCCCATTACATAGGTTCCGCCATTACACATTTCAAAACTAAAATAACCCTCATACGCTAAAATATCCGCTTCGCTCTCCATCGACCAGACAGGGTGATTATAGGTGACCAGATAACCGTTCTCATTCGCCGTGCGAATATATTCATTGATATACTCCACACTGTATTCACGCGGTCTCTGTGAGCCCACCTTAATCAGGGCATCCTGCTGCTCTGCGTTCAGATACTTGCAATAATGAGGATTGTAACATACATGATTCAAGTTCTTCGGGTTTTTCGCAATAAAATTCACATGGATCTCCGAATCAAACCGGGTCGGGGCTCCATCAGCAGACTGGCGCACATAGCCCTCATAACCGGTGAGCATCAAAAAGTCCGGCTCATTCATGTCGCTGTGATCCATCGGGACTTCATGATCGGTGATTGCCAGAATACTGTAGCCGTTTCTGCGATAAACCTCCTTCATCTCCGCCGGAGTGAGTTTTCCGTCGGAAATGGTACTATGGCTGTGAAGATTCGCTTTGTACTGCTTTTTGTTCGGTGAAATCAAATATTTCATACGCTGCCTCTCTCCTTCATAAACTGTCTCTCCGGACTTTTCATAAACCGAAGAACACATCTGCCTTTGATTATACCGCAAATCTTCTGCGAATGGAACAATTATTTCGAAATTTTTTACATTTTGTGCCCGATGTTGTACTCTTGCGCATTGCTCTTATTTCTGCTATAGTGATACCAGAAAAAAGAGTTGTTTGCCGATAATCCGGCAGATTGGAGTTATGATGATCCGTTTTGCTTCTGACTATACGGAAGGTGCCCATCCTTCCATTCTTGCAGCACTGGCTGACACAAATTACGAACAAAATCCCGGCTATGGCGAGGACCCTCACTGCGCACGCGCTGCCGGACTGATACGTGAAGCCTGCGCTTTTCCCGACGCTGCAGTGCATTTTCTGGTGGGCGGCACTCAGGCGAACACGATTGTGATTGCTTCCGTTCTGAAACCATACGAGGGTGTCCTCTGTGCAGATACCGGGCACATCCATGTCCATGAGACCGGATCGGTGGAAGCCACCGGCCACAAGGTGCTGGCACTCCCCTCGCACGAGGGAAAAATTACCGCACAGCAAATTCTTAAGGCATACGAAAGCCATATTCAGGACGCAAATTTTGAGCACATTGTCCGTCCCGGCATGGTCTATATTTCCCACCCAACGGAATATGGTACGCTGTATACACTTGATGAACTGACTGCAATCAGCGAAGTATGCCGACAGTTCGAATTGCCCCTCTTTCTGGACGGAGCCCGCTTAGGCTATGGTCTGGCCTCCCCCGAGACGGATGTGACCTTAAGGGATATTGCGCGCCTGTGCGACGTTTTCTATATCGGTGGAACCAAGGTAGGTGCGCTTTTTGGCGAGGCGGTGGTGATCACCGATCCCCGACTGCAAACGAATTTCCGCTATATGATGAAGCGCGGCGGTGCCATGTTGGCGAAGGGCTGGCTCCTGGGAATCCAGTTCGAGCAGTTGTTTGAACATGGACTCTATCAGAAACTGGGAACCCACGCCGTCACACTCGCCTTTCGCATTCGTGATGCCTTCCGGGAGAAGGGAATCCGCTTTATCATGGAATCCCCCACAAATCAGCAGTTCCCCATCCTGACCTCTGCACAGAGGGAGACGCTTGGAAGAGAGTTTGCCTACTCGCTCTGGGAAAAGGTGGATGAAGATTGCAGTGCCGTGAGATTCTGTACAAGCTGGGCGACAAAGGAAGGGGATGTAGAAAAACTGATTACTGCGATTCGCAGCTTATAAAGAAAATGTTTTCATGTCCCAATAGGGTATGAAACGGAAGGAGTTAATCAATGAACGTATTACTGATAAACGGAAGCCCCCACAAAACAGGCTGCACCTACACCGCTCTTTCAGAGATTGCAAAGACACTGAAGGAGGAAGGCATTGAGTCCGAGATTTTTTGGATCGGCAACCAGCCCATCGGTGGCTGCATTGCCTGCGGCGGATGCAGAACGCAGGGCAAGTGTGTCTTCGGCGGTTCAGTGACCGAATTTCAGGAAAAAGCCTCTCACGCAGACGGCTTCATCTTCGGCACTCCGGTGCATTATGCGGCTGCATCCGGAAATTTGACTGCTTTTATGGATCGACTGTTCTATTCTTCTCCGAAGAGTATGTTTCGTCTGAAGCCGGCCGCCGCCATCGCTTCCGCGCGCAGAGCCGGAACCACCGCTACCTTCGATCAGTTGTACAAATATTTCACCATCTCGGAGATGCCCATCATCTCCTCCCGCTACTGGAATATGGTCCACGGATCAACTCCGGACGATGTGAATCAGGACGGCGAAGGACTCTGGACAATGCGGGTACTGGCGCGGAATATGGCATATCACTTAAAATGCAAGGAAGCCGCTGCGAAAGCAGGAATCGAATTACCCACACAGGAAAAGCCGGTCATCACTAACTTTATCCGCAAGAATTAAGATTTTCCACCCGCAGCACGAACATCATACATGGATTAGATTACTGAAAAAGGATGCCACCATTCTCACGGTGGCATCCTTTTTGATTCAATTTTATGTAGATCAGTTTGCTTTCTTTCTCTCAGCAAGCTCAGCATTCATCTGTTCCAGCGTCTTCTTGTCGATGTTATAAATCAACGCAAGGCCGATGAACTGAACCACTGCACTGAACAGGTAGAGACTTGCGACCAGCCAGGTCATATTTGCTGTAGTATGCGCGCTCTGTCCGATGGTTCCGTACTTAGCCTCATAACCGAGAGCACCCATGATCAGCAGAACAACGGAAGGTCCAATGCCCTGTGCAAGCTTACGGAAGAAGGAGTGCAGGG
>JAFQDI010000207.1 GCA_017416055.1 Lachnospiraceae bacterium | reverse complement strand
GGGAGATCAGTTAAGTAAAGAAAGGTGCTGATCCAACACAAACGGATCAGCACCTCACCGATGCTATCTCTTCTGTTCATATAATAGATGATACAACCTTACTGTCCTTGCATCCTCTTTGGTAAGCCAGCCTTTTTCATAAGCCTCGTGGGCACTCACGATTTCACCGTCCCTGTATGCATGCAGAGAAAAGCTACCGTGTCCAACGGTCACACCTGCGAAGCCAATATCATATGAGACTCCAACTATAGAGTTGCTCCTTTGGTATATTACAACCGTTCCATCAAAATTTCCGTAATATCGAACAGAACTGTTTTCAAACGTCCAACGCAACTCGCAGTTTTCTTTCTCACGCCAGACATCTTCCACCTCTTTTTGCAGTTTGGCCGGAAGCACAGTTACATCACTTATCCCTTCGTACATGAATACACTTGCCCGTTTGTCTGTGCTTAGATAATATTCCTTATGAAAATCCATCAGGCCCTTCAGTTCATCCGCCGTTATCGCTCCGGTCTCGTTTATCTCCATGCAAGAATACAATTTACCGTTCCAGTAAAAAGTAAGACCAAAATCGACGTCGACCCCATCAAGCGAATACATTAACATAGAGCCAAAATAGATAACCTCTGTCTCTCCCCACTTTCCATAGTAGCGGACACCGTTTGCCCATGTACTTTCATCTGATTCGTCGAACCACACAATCTCACTATCTCCATATAGCTTCCTCTGGGCTTCTTCAATCTCCTGTTTCAAGGAATCGGACAAAGCCGGAAGCTTCACCTCCTGTTTTTTTCCACAAGCCGTCAGCAGGCAAATGATTAACACCACAGCCAGCCAGTTTATACGCTTTTCCATTGTCACACCCTCCTTACCAGCACCTTTACTACCTACCAAAGGGTTGCTGTCTCTTTTTCCAACTTAAAAACATCTTTCCTTGATATTTTCTCGCGCCAACCCCAAAACGAACGTTACAGCAAAGGCTGCTACACCATCGTGCAACAGCCCATATACTCATACATACTATTATGCTCCAAATTGCTCTTACTTGGATGCCTCCAGCTCGCGGATGCAGCATCCGATCTCATACAGGGAATCGTAGATCACATCGGGCTTCACCTCAGACTTCTCCACGTCCTCAAGATGAGTCTCGCCGGTCAGTACCAAGAAGCCGTTCGCTCCGTTCTTCACGCCGGTTGCCACGTCGGTGTACAGTCTGTCGCCGACGAAAGCAATCTCCTCACGAGCATAGCCGGTGGATGCCAGAACCATATCCACGGTCTCCTTGAAGGGCTTGCCGAGGTATCTGGGCTGAACGCCGGTGGACAGAGCGATCGCCGCACAGAACGCGCCACAGTCCGGAATAAAGCCTTCCTTGGTCGGGCAGTTGATGTCCAGATGAGTAGCCAGGAACATTGCGCCGTTGCGGATGTAAGTACATGCGCGCTCCAGCTTCTCGTAGGTCAGCGTCATATCGAAGCCCACCACAACGATATCCGGCATATCCTTGGTCAGCTTGATGCCTGCCTCAATGAAGGTCTCCTCAAGTGCAGGAGTTCCAACCAGATAAACGGTCTTGTCCGCATAGTTGGTCTGCAGATATTTGATGGTCACGTCACCGGAAGTCATGATCTGCTTTCTCTCGATGAAGCAATTCATGCCTGCCAGTCTCTTAATATAGATGCTGGGGGACTTGGAGGAGTTATTGGTGAAGAAGATATAATCTCTTCCGCTCTCCTTCACTGCCTCAAGGAACTCCAGAGAACCCTCGATGATCTCATCGTCAAAATAGAAGGTTCCATCCATATCCAGGACAAACAGTTTGATCTTTTCCAATGCCTTTAACTTATCGTTCATGTACACTCTCCTTTATTCTTTCCACCGGATCACTCCGGACGTTCTCTTCCTTTTATCATACACACCCGGTATGACTTTTTCAATAGTGATTATCAGCCTTTGTGGATTTCCGCACGCTTTCTTTGCTTGGAATCCAGGATTTTCTTGCGGATACGCAGATGTTTCGGTGTCACCTCCAGAAGTTCATCCGTGTCGATGAACTCCAGACACTGCTCGAGACTCAGCTGCTTCGGCGGAACCAGGCGAAGTGCCTCGTCCGATCCGGAAGCACGGGTGTTTGTCAGCTGCTTTCGTTTGCAGACGTTTACCTCAATATCGTCGGTCTTTGCGTTCTCTCCGACCACCATACCGGCGTACACGCGCTCTCCCGCTCCGATGAACAGATCGCCTCTCTCCTGTGCGTTGAACAGACCGTAAGTGATGCTCTCGCCGTCCTCAAAAGCGATCAGGGACCCGTTCTTTCTGTACTGGATCTCTCCCTTGAACGGACCGTAACCATCAAAGATCTGGTTAATCACACCGGTACCCTTCGTGTCAGTCAGAAACTCATCGCGATAACCGATCAGACCACGTGAGGGAATCGAAAACTCCAAACGGGTGTTTCCGCCGTTGCCTGCGGCCATGTTCAGAAGCTCGCCCTTTCTCTGGCTCAGCTTCTGGATCACGGTGCCGGAAAACTCCTCGTCCACATCAACGTATGCGCGCTCCATGGGCTCCAGCAGCTTTCCGTTCTCATCGTGCCGATACAGCACCTCTGCTTTGCTCACCGCGAACTCATAACCCTCACGGCGCATATTCTCGATCAGTACGGACAGATGAAGCTCTCCTCGACCGGAAACCTTGAACTGGTCCGCATTGTCCGTCTCTTCTACGCGAAGGCTGACATCTGTATTCAGCTCGCGGAACAGTCGATCACGCAGATGGCGTGAAGTCACAAATTTTCCCTCCAGTCCGGCCAACGGACTGTCATTTACTAGGAAATGCATCGCGATAGTGGGCTCGGAAATCTTCTGGAAGGGGATCGCCACCGGATTCTCCGGAGAACAGAGCGTATCACCGATGTGGATATCCGCAATGCCGGAAATCGCCACGATCGCTCCCATGGAAGCCTCGCGAACCTCCACCTTATTCAATCCATCAAACTCGTAGAGCTTGCTGATCTTTACTTTTTTACATTTGTCCGGATCGTGGGCATTCAGCAGCACCACTTCCTGATTCACCTTGAGGGAACCATTATCGATCTTGCCGACACCGATACGACCGACATATTCATTGTAATCGATGGTGCTGATCAATACCTGTGTATCCGCATCCGGATCACCTTCCGGTGCAGGAATATAGTTCACGATCGTCTCAAACAGGGGCTCCATGCTCACCTGCTCGTCTGAAAGATCCGTCACCGCGTAGCCGTCCCTCGCCGACGCATATACAAACGGACAGTCAAGTTGCTCGTCGCTGGCCTCCAAATCAATCAACAGCTCCAGCACTTCGTCCACGACCTCGTCGCATCTGGCCTCAGGGCGATCGATCTTATTCACGCAGACAATCACCGGCAGATCCAGATCCAGTGCTTTCTGCAGAACGAATCTGGTCTGGGGCATCGCGCCTTCGAACGCATCCACCACCAGGATAACACCGTTCACCATCTTGAGAACACGCTCCACCTCGCCACCGAAGTCCGCATGTCCGGGAGTATCAATAATATTGATCTTTGTGTTTTTGTACATCACCGCCGTGTTCTTGGCCAAAATCGTGATACCGCGCTCCCGCTCAATATCACCGGAATCCATCACACGATCAACCACTGCCTGATTCTCACGGAACACACCGCTCTGCTTTAAGAGCTCGTCCACCAACGTGGTTTTGCCGTGGTCAACGTGGGCAATGATCGCAATATTTCGAATATCTTCTCTTTTTGTTTTCATCTGTCACACCTTCTGTCTGAATTTAAGACGTTCAACCGGAATATCCTTCAGGATACCCACAACTAACATAGTGTAACACAGTTTTTTCTCACAGGCAATCTGTAAAGCCGTAAAAATATCCGGATTTTTACACTTTTTTCCATGCAATCTGCCTACTCGGCATCCGTTCGCTCACGCATCATCGCAAGAAGCAGATCGACCATCCGACCATAGCTTTTGGTTCCGTCAGACTGGCCATTGCTCTGCAGGTAAGAATTGTTCACCTTGTCATGTACCTCTGCGATCTTCGTCTCGAAGCGGTCCCAGAATGCATTGTTGGCTGCCAGGTCTTTCTTGGCCACATCGCTCAAGGTATCACGAATCTCCCAATACGTGTCCTTATCCGCGCTGTAAAGCGCATTCCCACTGTATATATAGGCAAGCAGCGCACCGCTGTAATTGAACTCAGCGCAATCGGACGCTGCACAGGCCAGATAGGCGATAAAGTTTGCCTCATCCTCTCTCATAAAGCCCTTCAGGTGAGACAATTCGTGACAGGCCGTAAACGGAATATTGTAGGCGGTCATCTCGCGGTTCACATTCGCCTCCACCGTAAACGGGGAGTAAACACCGCTGACCTGCTGCACCGAGAGGATTCTTGATACCAAAACCAGTTTGGGCTTCGGAAAATATCCTTCCAGAACAGGATACTCCGCTGCCGCTGCGTGCATCGCCTTCACTGCCTCGGCCTGCACATCCACTGTGATCTTCGTACACCCGTCCTCGTCCGTCGTCATCTGCTTCGCCGCTTCGTTCACCTGCTCCGCCAGAAAACGAGTGAGTGCGATCAGCTCTTCCTTCGTCGATTTCTGAATCTTCAACCCCTGTGTCGCAGAAAACGCCTGTGCATAGTAGTTCACCCCGCAAGTTACCGTATAGACCATCAAAAGAAGGGCGACTGTAGTCAATCCCTTATGTATCCAGCCCACGAAAAGTTTCAACGGATGCCCCTGCTTTCGGATTGCCTTCACCACCAAAACCACCGTGTACACAACAAATCCAAGGATCAACACATACAGTCCGATCTCCACCACAGAAAATGGAAAGATGGACATCACGCGCCCCAGCGTGTTCACAAAAACCGGATAAACGGTTCGAATGTACCAGGTACCAAACCATCCCACTTTCCTGGCAAGGAGTTGAAGGATCAGCGTGATCACCAACGGAATCAGTACCCAGAACCAGCGCTTCCAATTTTCAGGCAACTAAACCTTCTTTTTTACCGTATTCTCTTCCATTCTGCTCTCCCCTCGCTCATGATAAACTTTCTTTCAGTTTATCAGATTTCCCCCTGTTTTGACAACAGCTATTTCTTGCAGTCTGACAAACTTTCTGATAAACTGTTTCTATCCCTATTCAGAGGAGGTTCAAGGATGGAACAACTCTACGTTTTCGGCACCGGAAATGCCGCCGTCACCCACTGCTATAATACTTGCTTCGCCATTCGTGACAATGAGGAATACTTTATGGTGGATGCCGGTGGAGGCAATGGTATCCTGCGCATTCTAGAGGACATGCAGGTTTCTCTCGCAAAGATCCATCATATCTTCGTGACCCATGAGCATAACGATCACATTCTCGGCATCGTCTGGATGGTGCGCATGATTGCCACAGACATGTTAAAAGGTAAATACGAGGGCAATTTAACCATCTACTGCCACGGTGAACTGATCAACACGATCAAAACACTCTGCCGGCTGACCATTCAGAAAAAATTCTGTAACCTGTTTGACGAGCGGATCCTGTTTGTGGAAGTGACTGACGGCTGCACACAAAATATTCTCGCACATGAGGTCACTTTCTTCGATATTCTCTCCACCAAAGCAAAGCAATTTGGTTTCGTCTTCCGACTGGCAGACGGAAGGAAACTGGTTTGTGCAGGTGACGAGCCGATCAGCCAAAACAGAGCATTCTATCTCAAGGACGCTGACTGGCTACTCACCGAAGCCTTTTGCCTCTACGGTGATCGTGACCGGTTCAAGCCCTATGAAAAGCATCACAGCACGGCAAAGGATGCAGCGGAGCTGGCTGAGGCAAATCACGTGCCTAATCTGGTTCTGTGGCACACCGAGGACAAAACCATCGCAAACCGAAAAGAGCTGTATACAAATGAAGGAAAACTCTACTATCGCGGAACACTTTATGTGCCGGAGGACGGTGAGATTCTGTCACTGTGATGCCTCTACCCGAAGGCTTTCCGGTCATTTATACAAACTTTTTTCACGATAGGTCTTGAAAAAAGTTCCACGATGTTATAATATAACTCTGATTGGGCGTTTTTCGCTATAAAACATTTTGAGGAGATGTAGTTATGAAAATTTCATCATTACAGAAGGCAAGATATGAGTATACTCCCAAGCTTCCCGGAATGCTGAGAAACGGCATTGCTGATATTTGCGTGAAGGAAGGTCAGGAGACTCAGAGCGTAGCTGATCAGGAAAAGATCAAGGCACTTTTCCCGAACACCTACGGTAAGAAGGAAATCACGTTCCAGAAGGGACAGAATACCTCCGAAGCTAAGAAGCAGGTTGTAGGTGTTATTCTTTCCGGCGGACAGGCTCCCGGCGGACACAATGTTATCTGCGGTTTATATGATGCATTAAAGGCAACCAACAAAGAAAACGTTCTCTATGGTTTCAAGGGCGGCCCCAGCGGTCTTCTCGAGGACAGCTACGTGATCTTTGACGACGAATATATCGATCAGTACAGAAATACCGGCGGTTTCGATATCATCGGTTCCGGCAGAACAAAGTTGGAGACTGCCGAACAGTTTGCCATTGTAGCAGAGGTTTGCAAGAAGCACGGCATCACCGCGATCGTGATCATCGGCGGTGACGATTCCAACACCAACGCAGGCGTTCTCGCTGAGTACTTCGCTGCTCACAACACCGGTGTTCAGGTAATCGGATGCCCTAAGACCATCGACGGCGACTTGAAGAATGAGGATATCGAGTGCTCCTTTGGTTTCGATACCGCTACCAAGACCTACAGCGAGATCATCGGAAACATCGAGAGAGACGCTAACTCCGCTAAGAAATACTGGCATTTCGTTAAGGTAATGGGACGTTCCGCTTCCCACGTAGCCCTTGAGTGTGCGCTTCAGACTCAGCCCAACATCTGCCTCGTTTCTGAGGAGGTTGCGGAGAAGAAGATGTCTCTGGCCGACATCACCAACTATATCGCTGATGCATTTGAGAAGAGAGCTGCAAAGGGTATGAACTTCGGTGTTGCAGTTATCCCCGAGGGTGTTGTTGAGTTCGTTCCCGAGTTCTCCGTATTGATCCATGAGATCAACGAGCTTCTTGCAGGAAGCAAGGCTGACGAGTTCAACGCTCTTCCTTCCTGGGATGCAAAGTATGCATTTATTCAGAAGGGTCTGACCAAAGAGTCCATGGACGTATTCGCTATCCTTCCTCAGGCGATCCAGCAGCAGCTGTTCCTTGACAGAGATCCCCACGGAAACGTGCAGGTATCCCTGATCGAGTCCGAGAAGCTGTTCTCCGCTATGGTTAAGGAAAATCTGGCAGCAAGAAAGGCAGCCGGCACCTACAAGGGCAAATTCAGTGCACTTCATCACTTCCTCGGCTACGAGGGAAGATGTGCTTTCCCTTCCAACTTTGACTCCGACTACTGCTACTCTCTGGGTTACAACGCATTCATGCTGATCCAGTACGGCTACAACGGATACCTGTCCAAGGTTTCCAACCTGTCCGCTCCCGCAAATGAGTGGGTTGCAGGCGGTATGCCCATCACGAAGATGATGAACATTGAGAGAAGACACGGCGAGGACAAGCCCGTTATCAAGAAGGCTCTGGTTGAGCTTGACGGTGCTCCCTTCAAGTACTTCGAGGCTCATCGTGATGAGTGGGCGGTTGAAACCTGCTTCGTATATCCCGGCGCGATCCAGTATTACGGACCTACCGAGGTTTGCGATGCGACAACCATC
>JAFQDI010000206.1 GCA_017416055.1 Lachnospiraceae bacterium | reverse complement strand
CCACTCGAAGTCCAATTCCACACCCTCTCCTGCAAAATCCGCATTTTTCCAGATACAGTTTTCCAATCGGTCATCCAACACAAATAGTGAAGCAATCTCTTCTGTCTGTTGGTCATTATAACGCTGCATGCATGTTTCTAACTGCGCGTAAAAGATATTTTTTACCGGAATCATACGATAGATCGGATGAATGATTGCACCGAGAACTCGAATAATCTTCCCTTTCACTCCACCAAAATCCGTCTTCGTGTATCGGGAAGTCAAAAGTGCAAACGCATGCGCCAGACGCATCCGACTTCTCAGTTTTGCCAAAAACTTTTCCCGTTCCATTCCCCGCTCCGGAAGGTTGTCCAACGGAAAGATGTCCAGAAAGATGCCCTGATTAAATTGATATTTGTACTGGGCTTCCTCGCGGATCACGCCTGTCGTCTCACTGTTTCTGAGCTGCGCATGATTGCGCAAAGTTCCGGGATCCGTATCCTCTGTCTGAAAAAAATAACGTCCTGTGAACGCAGTCGGCCCGCATGCACACAGTTTGTTGTAATTATCACGTGTGATCATCAGATCAATATCATCATCCCACGGTATATATCCACCGTGGCGCACTGCCCCGAGCAATGTTCCTCCGCAGGCAAAATACTCAATATTATGTTCTTTGCATACGCGGTCAAACTCCGCCAGCAGATCCATCTGTACCGCCCAATTCGCTTTCATCTCTGTAGAGATAGTATACCCATCCCGCACTTCCTCTTCAAGAAAACGCTCCGGCAAATCAATCTTAATCGGCAGCATCCTTCCGATCTCCCTTCCTAATCAATCCGATGCCCATATCAAGGATATTCTTGAGCATCGAGTCCTTCAGCAGCAACAAAATAATCCCGTAAATGCCTACTCCAACAGCGATCTGTGCTACAACCACTGTCACCGCTGCCATCTTCAAATATCTTCCCGTTGCAATCACAGCCACTAACATCACCGAACCGGCGATCAAACGCTTCCAGCTCCGACTCCACAGCACACCGGCCGTCATGTATCCATCGCAAGAGCGTAGATAGAGCACCGCAATCGTCAACTCTGCGATAATCGATGCAATCGTGGCTCCACCCGCTCCGAATCCTGGGATCAACACCAGATTCAGACAAATATTTACCACAGATCCCGCCACGATATATCCGGCACTTTGTTTTCTCTTCCCGCTCGGCGTGTAATACTGACTGCCAAGACAATTGCTCACACCAATAATGACAATCAACGGTGCCATCATGTAAAGCAATGTGACAACCGGCTCATATCCCGCTCCAAAGAAAAGCGGAACAAAAACACTGGCGATACCGCTGATTCCGAATGCACAGCCAAATCCTGCCAGCAAAATAAAATCCATGGAATCGGTGATCCGCTGCTTGATCTCTTCATATTTCTTTTCCACAAAAAGATACGATATTCTGGCCTCCATCACCATATTCACGGCGGTAAACACCAACGATTTGACGATATTAATCACTCTGGTCGCCTGCTCGTAGTATCCGTTTTCATACGTGTTCTTTGTGATCAGGCCGATCAGGGTCTTGTCCAGTACCGTATACACCGACGTGGCCACCGTGGGAATAAAGTAGATCAACGTTTCCTTCAAATGCCGTCTGACACTCAGCGTACCAAAATCCACATGGTCCAGCATCTTCGGCAGGTGAATCCACATGGTAAGGTTGCCGGCAAACTGCACGCAGGAACTGATCACACAGTACATCAGCAAATCGTCCTTTTCTCTGACCAAAAGAAAAAGAACAGCAATCCCCAGCAATTTACAGATTGAATTCCCGGTAACGGTGTGTTTGATCTGCTCATGTCCCATAAAAAACCAGGAAATATCTGCTGTTGTCGCCAACAACATCGGTGTCAGCGCAAGATAATAGTATCGATACTCCGTGCTAAATGCAATGAACCCGATCCAGAGCACCAGACAGACCGCTGAGGTCAGAACCGTCAGCAGTTCGATCTCCCAAAACAGCTTGCTCGCCTCTGCACGGTCATCCCGGTGCCGCGCAATCTCCCGCGCACCGTAAGAAACCGTTCCCAATGCGGCAAACAGTGAAAAATACATGATCACCGACGATGTGTAGCTGTGAATTCCCACACCGTCCGCCCCCAACACCCGAGAAATATAGGGTGTCGTAATAAACGGTGTGATCAGTGTTAAAACATCATAAAATAGTCTGAAAAAATAATTTTTCTTCACACTGGGTTGATTCATTCGTTTTCCTCTCAGTTTTCCGGCTTCCAACCCGGTTTATACACCGGATGGATCCCCAGTCTTCCCTCTTTTGCGTCCTGCATCGCGCAGCGGACCGCTTTGTTTCCGGCTTTCCGATATCCCACCAGATCTAACAGATAAGAGATCAGAATCGCTCTTCGCCGAAAATACTCATAACATCGCTTCGGAAAATGACGTCTATACATATCCGCCGCATTCCGGTACCCATAATAATTTTTCCATCCGAACTGTCCGCTTATCACAGGAACATCGTGGTGAATCCTGACAGCCGGCACGCACAAAATCCTTCCGGTCTTCGACAGCCGGAGACTGTGCTCCGTGTCATCCCACCAGATGAAATAATCCTTCATCGTCATGCCTGCTTCGTTAAGCTTCTTCTTGTGAATCATCGTTCCCACGTAAGAAAAGCCGTTCAGCTCAAATGCTTTCTTCTCGTACTCCGTTTTGGGAATCAGCTTTTCAAGCACCCAAACACCTCTGCTGTACATGTTTTTTCGATGTGTGATGTCAATCTCTCCGTCATTGATCACCGCTCCGCAGATCGCGGCAATCCCGGACCACTCAGCTTTGTGTTCTTTCAGATATGCCGAAGCTTCCTCGATCGCACGTTTCTCCGGGAATGCGTCGTCATCAGACACCCATATCCAGTCCGCCGACAGTTGCTTTGCTCTCTCCAGACCGGTATAAAAGCCTCCGCTTCCACCCAAATTCTGCCCGTTTCTGATTACATGTTTGGTAAATCCGGCCTCTGATTCCCGCCATGTCTTCAAATAGGACTCCGTGTCATCTGTGCTGGCATTATCCACCACCAAAACATACTCCGGAAGAACAGTCTGCTGTTCGAAACACTGAAGTGCCGTCTTCAATTTATCCAAACGATTATAAGTTACGATCACAACCCCGATACGGTTATTTTCTGCCATTTTATTCCCTCATATAATTCGATTTCTTTCTATATAGTATAACCTTATCCGGCCCATAAAGCAACCACGAAAAAAAGAAAAGTCAGACGGAATATCTGACTTCTCTTTATGGTTTATCTCATTCTGTTTTCACCATTTCCCACAGAACCTCTGTCCGTGTCATCCTCCATAGATCCACTTCCACCGATATCATCCATGATATCGCCTGCTGCATCGCCGATATCGTCCATCGCGTCAGTGATCCCGTCTCCGATGTCGTCCAGCAAACCGCCGGTTCCACCTTCTTCGTCGGTTTCCTTCTGTGTATTGTCATTTCCATGATCCCGGGATTCATCGGTTCTGTCGGTAGCGGCGGTGTTGTCGCCGGCCTGATCCGAACCGCTCTGCATCTCTGAACCGTCTGTTTCTGAATCATTACCACTGCGACCGCATCCGGACATCACGGTAAGACAGATCACCGCGAGGGCAAGCACACCCAAAAGTCTGATTTTTTTCATCCTGTACTCCTTCTTTCTCCATAAGTTTTGAGTATGAACTCTTGCTGTTAATATGTTCAAATCACTTCAAATCTATAGAAGAAAGATTTTCCAGTTTTTAATCACCGTACTCCAATTTGCCCACCGAGATCTCGTACGCGATACGTTTCTCGCAGTCCACCTCGTTCAATTTCTTTGTATACTCTCTGCTCTGTACACGCCCCCAAACGCGGACACGGCCGCCGACTTCAAATCCGGCAGCAAAGCGTGCATTTCTCCCCCACGCGATGCAGGGTATGTAGTCTGATTTTCCGTAGGGACGGTTGACCGCCACCAACAGATCCGCAATCTCTCTGCCCAGTGGAGTCTTGCGATAAACCGGCTGCTTGCAGATATATCCATCCAAAAAGATCTGGTTCGTCTTCGTGTAATCGTCAAACTTCTCCATAAATTCCAGTTCGCGCACGAACACTGAGAGCAAAAGCCGGTTACGGTTACCCTCGTGGCGATTATATGAACGGAACTGACCGCTGGCAGAGATAGTCTGCCCCAGATAACTTTGATGCACATCCAGCAGACGCTCCGACACCATCAATGGGATGATATCCGCCTGATCACTCAACCGGTTGACTGACAGATCGACCATATAAAATCCCTCTCCGTACACCTCATGACTGAATGAAAATTCACCGGCAATCTCTCCGATCACCGTTACTTTGTTGTTCTCCATGTTTTTCTCTGACATTTGTATTTCTCCTTTCGCGATACGTTTTTCTGAGGAAGCCGCTGCACACATCTGTTTTGCGGCGCAATCTCTCCTTTTCTATCTATATCTATGAAAGTTTTTCTTAAAATATGCTTATTTTTTACTATAATCTTTACTTTTCTCCTCAAATATAATACAATATAAGTTGATTTGCTTCAAAAAGCAAACGCAAGAAGGGATACATTTATGACTACCTGTGATATTATCGTTCCCTGCTTCAATGAGCAGGAAGTATTAAACGCATTTTATACGGAAACCCGCAAAATCACCGACTCAATGAAGGGCTATGACTTCACGTTTATTCTGGTGGATGACGGAAGCCGTGACAATACTGTGAAAATTATGAAGGAACTGGCATCCGCCCACTCGGATGTCCGGTACATTTCTTTCTCCCGAAATTTTGGAAAAGAGGCGGCCATGTACGCCGGACTGAGCCATTCCACCGGTGATCTGGTGATCATTATGGATGCCGATCTCCAGCACCCGCCCGCGATGATCCCCGTCATGATGGAGGGCATTGAGGAGGGATACGAATGTGCCGCGGCAATGCGCACCACCCGCGAAGGCGAAAAGCGGCTGTCCAGCCTGTTTTCTTCCCTCTTTTATAAGGTAAGCAATGCTCTGACCGAGATTAAGATGCCTCAGAACGCTGTTGATTTTCGTATCATGCGCCGTACTATGGTGGATGCGATTTTGAAACTCGCTGAGGTGGAGCGCTTTTCCAAAGGAATCTTTGCCTGGGTGGGATTTGAGACAAAGTGGTATCCGTATGAGAATGTGGAGCGCACACTCGGCACGACCAAGTGGAGCTTTAAGTCTCTTCTTCGCTACGCGTTGCTCGGTATCACCGGTTTTTCCACCGTTCCGCTGAAATGGCTCACGGTAGCAGGTGTCGGTATGTGTGCCGTGGCATTTGTCTATACTTTGATTGCGGTGATTCGCTGGCTGATTCCCGGCGTTTCCGTGAGCGCGAGTGCACCTGTGATCTGCATTCTCTTGTGTATGGGAGGTATTCTGGAGCTGTCTTTGGGTATTTTGGGTGAATATATGACGCATATTTACCGTCAGGTGAAGAATCGTCCCATTTATCTGATCCGCCAGACAAATATTAAAAACGACTCGGCTGCAAAATAATCTGACTTGAGGTTTAACCAATGATTCAAAACATAATCAAAAAATATCTGAATAAAGAAACCATTTCCTACCTGATCTTCGGTGTGCTGACCACACTGGTAGATATGGTCATCTTCCAGGCACTGCTTTGGCTGAATATCCACTATCTCATCGCTCAGGGTATCGCCTGGGTCGGCGCGGTGGCATTCGCCTTTGTGACCAACAAACTCTTTGTCTTTGAGAGCAAAGATACCAGCCGTGCGGTGGTGATCCGCGAACTGATTTCATTTGTCGGTGCACGCGTTGTTTCCCTCGTAATCAGTACCGCTCTTCTGGTTGTTCTCGTGGAGTGGTTCTCCCTCTCTGAGATGCTTGCAAAGCTGTGCACGCAGGTATTTGTTGTTATCGCCAATTACGTGTTCAGTAAATTGTTTATTTTCCGTAAATCCTGACCTATCAACTGCGCAAAGGAGACATTATGACCGTACAATAATCCAAACTAACCTGGCAGGACAGGCTTCCGTTCATCCTGGCCTTTATCACTCCCGTTCTGATCATGATCGGCATCTTCATCCAGAGAGGCATCTGGCCCTTTGGTGAACAGAGTTTTCTTCGTACCGACCTCTATCATCAGTATGCGCCGTTTATGGCCGAGTTTTTGCGAAAGCTGCGTGCAGGCGAAGGCCTTGCCTGGACTTGGAATATCGGTCTCGGGTCCAACTTCGTTTCTTTGATGGCTTATTATCTGGCCAGTCCGCTGAACTGGCTGGTCATCCTCTGCCCGCCTGCGTATGTGATTGAATTTATCACATTTTGGGTAGTCGTTAAGATCGGACTTTCCAGTCTTACCTTTGCCTACTATTTGAGTAAGCGTTATCACACTCGCAACTTCGCGCTGGCGCTGTTTGGCACCTTATATTCACTCTCTGCCTACATGGCCGCCTACAGTTGGAACATCATGTGGCTGGACTGCATTTTCCTCGCTCCGCTCATTCTGTTGGGACTGGAACGCCTGATCAAGGAGGACAAGTGTTTCCTCTATTGCATCACGCTGGCGCTCTCCATCCTCTCCAACTACTATATCTCTATCATGATCTGTATGTTCCTGGTCCTGTATTTCATCGTTCTGGTATTTGACAAGACCTTAAAGCCCGGGCAGTTCCTTCGCAAGTCCTTCAATTTTGGTCTTTACTCTCTGTTGGCAGGTTGTATGGCCGGTGTCTTTTTGATCCCTGCGATCATGGCTCTGGGAACCACTGCGTCGGCGAACTCCACGTTCCCGACATCTCTGACCGTGTATTTTTCGATCTTTGATATGTTGGCGAGACACCTGGTGAATCTGCCGGTGGAGACCGGTCTTGATCACTGGCCGAATATTTACTGCGGCGTGGTCACGATGATCCTCGTTCCACTTTATGTCATGAACAAAAAGATCCCGTTCCGCGAAAAGATCACCAGATTCTCTCTTCTGTTCTTTTTGCTGATCAGTTTCTCTACCAATATATTAAACTATATTTGGCACGGCTTCCACTACCCGAACTCGCTGCCCTGCCGCCAGTCCTTCCTCTACGTTGCAATTCTTCTGTGCATGGGCTTTGAGGCATGGTTGCAGATTAAAGCGAACACTCGTCTGCAGATCGTGGGCAGTTTTTGGGGCGCACTGGCTTTTGTCCTGCTGTGTCAGGAATTTGTGACAGATGATACCTTTGAATTCCATCACTATCTGGTGACTGCGATTTTCCTCGGAATCTACGCGCTGATCATCTATCTGTACCGCCGCAAAAAGGCGGCCAAAGTCACCCTGGCGATCATCGCTCTGGCCGTGATTGTTGCTGAGTCTGCAATGAATACCGGCATCACCAGCGTAACCTATACCAACCGTACCAGCTACTGGAAAAACACGGACTCCATGGCAGCCCTGACTGAGCAGGTAAAGGAAAAGGAAAATACCTTCTTCCGCATTGAGAAATATGACTCTCTGCGAAAAACCAAAAATGACGGAACCTGGGTGGGCTTCCCCTCCGCTTCCATCTTCTCCTCCACCACCAACAGCAACGTCACTTCCCTCTACAAAGAGTGGGGCATGGAAGGAAGTACCAATGCTTACTGCTTCCGCGGTTCCACACCGCTGACATCCGCACTTTTGTCCGTCAAATATATGTACTCGACGGACCGCACGCTGGAGACCGGTCTGCACACCTTGGTCGGATCCGAGGGCAACATCTCCATGTATGAGGCGACCTACTGGCTTCCCCTCGGTTTCATGCTGCCCGCAGACATCAACACCACCTGGAGTTACAAGAGTGGCAACGATATCGGTATGCAGAACAACTTTGTCAAAGCCGCGACCGGTATTTCCACCGTTTTCGAGCTGTTCACCAATGTGACCTCCACCAACAGCCAGAAACTGGATGTGAAGGAGGACGGTTATTACTATGTGGCCGTGAACAACTCCACCGTTGAAAAATACAATGTTTCCTACGTATTTTCAGATCCTCAGCGCAAAGATAAAACCAGTGCCACGTTCAACGACGGAAAACGCTCCTACATTCTGAATCTGGGATGGCTGGAAGACGGTGATTCCTTCACCATCTCCTCCTCCGACTCTGACAATATGAGCCTTTCCATCTTCCGCCTGAATGAGGAGAAACTTGCACAGGCCATTGAGATGCTGGGCTCCCAGTCTCTCATTGTGGATGAGTATACCTCCTCCACCGTTTCCGGACATATTACCTGCACTCAGGATGGACTGATGTACACCTCCATTCCCTATGAAGAGGGTTGGACTGTTCTGGTGGACGGTAAAGAGACTCCTGTCACTCCCTTCGCTGAGACGATGCTGGCAGTCCCGCTGACAGCAGGCGAACATACCATTGAGCTGCGCTACTCTCCCAACGGGTTGACTGAAGGTATTGTGATTTCCTGCGTCGCACTCTTCTGCTTCTTACTGCTTGTTTTGGTCCATGTAACGATCAGCCGTAAAAACAAGGCGTCTGCAGCATCCAATCAGGAAAACACCGTTGTCGAAGAACCCGGCGATTCCGCTTCAGCCGAGACATCCAATGAACCGGCGGCTGATGAGACAGATTCATCCGATGAACCAATCCTTGATATGCAACACGAGAGTATCCCTGAGCCGATTGACGAGAAAGTCGCCAACGCCGAGACCACTCTCTCAGATTTAGAAAACCCTGACAGAACGGAGAATTGACAATGAAATTATGGGGTGGACGTTTTACCAAAGAAGAAAATCATGCAGTAAATGATTTTAACTCTTCAATTTCCTTTGACCAGCGGATGTACCGTCAGGATATCCGCGGAAGTATTGCCCATGTGACTATGCTTGCAAAACAAGGAATTCTGACTGATTCCGACCGCGATCAGATCATCGCCGGACTTTCGGGCATCCTTGACGATTTGAATACCGGCGCGCTGACTATCGATCCCGAGAGCGAAGATATCCACTCTTTTGTGGAAGCTGTTCTGACCGAGCGCATCGGTGAAGCCGGAAAGCGACTGCACACCGGCCGCAGCCGAAACGATCAGGTTGCGCTGGATATGAAGCTGTATATCCGCGATGAGATTGATGATCTGAATGAGCTTTTGACTCATCTGCTCTCCACAATTTTACGGACAATGGAAGAAAACCTGCACACCTATATGCCGGGCTTTACGCATCTGCAGAAAGCGCAGCCCATCACCGTGGCGCATCATTTCGGCGCATATTTTGAGATGTTTTCCCGGGATCGTTCCCGCCTTAACGATATCCGACACCGATTAAATCTGTGCCCTTTGGGCTCAGGAGCACTGGCCGGAACAACCTATCCCTTGGACAGAGCTTACACCGCAACCCTGCTCGACTTTGACGGTCCCACCCTCAACAGTCTTGATTCCGTGGCAGACCGCGACTACCTGATTGAATTACTCTCTGCGCTGTCCACGATCATGATGCATTTGAGCCGTTTTTCTGAGGAGATCATCATCTGGAATTCCAACGAATACGGATTTATCGAGTTGGATGATGCCTACAGCACCGGTTCCAGCATTATGCCTCAGAAAAAGAACCCGGATATCGCCGAATTGGTTCGCGGTAAGACGGGACGTGTTTACGGTGCATTGATGTCTCTGCTCACCACCATGAAGGGGCTTCCTCTCGCATACAATAAAGATATGCAGGAAGATAAAGAGGTGACCTACGATGCGATCGACACCGTAAAGGCCTGTATTTCACTGTTCGACGGTATGCTCTCCACCATCACCTTTTGCAAGGATGTGATGGAGCGCAGTGCGATGAACGGCTTCACCAACGCCACAGATGCCGCAGATTATCTGGTGGGCAAGGGTGTAGCATTCCGTGACGCACACCGCATCGTCGGCGAACTGGTACTCTATGGTCTTGCCCACGACAAGGCACTCCTTGATTTCACGTTAGAGGAATATCGCGCCATCAGCCCCGTTTTTGACGAGGATATCTATGAAGCGATCAGCTTAAAGACCTGCGTCGAAAAACGGATGACCATCGGTGCCCCCGGCCCCGAAGCAATGAAATCTGTCATTGAAACGTATAAAGCTTCCCTTCAGGGAAAGGCTTAATTCAGAGGAACTATGAGCAAACTGATTCGATACACCACTGTGGCTGAAGGCGGTCAGGGCGAGATCGTGGAGAAAAAATCGCGTTTCATCGCCACCGTTCGCCCCGTCTCCTCCGAGGAGGAAGCTATCTCCTTCATTGACGAGATGAAAAAAAAA
The DNA here is from genome assembly GCA_017416055.1 of Lachnospiraceae bacterium. The sequence continues at coordinate 2,795 of JAFQDI010000206.1, read as the reverse complement.
TACTGGGACGCAAGGCACAACTGTTCTGCCTACTCCGTGGGAATCACCCATCCGATCCAGCGCTGCAGCGATGACGGCGAACCCGGCCAAACTGCCGGACGCCCCATGATGGATGTCTTAAACGGAGCCGGTCTAACCAATGTGTGTGTTGTCGTGACGCGATACTTTGGAGGTGTGCTCTTGGGTACCGGCGGGCTGATCCGCGCCTACACCGCCGCGACAAAAGCCGGACTGGATGCCAGCCTGATTATGGAGTGTATTCCCGGTTATCACCTGAAGATTACCTGTGATTACACGCTGGTCGGTAAGTTACAATACCTCATTGCGAGCGAAGGGCTAAGTTGTCTGTCCACTGACTACACCGACGTTGTCACGATGACGGTTGCCGTCCCCAGCGAGGATCTTCCCCACATTCAGTCTGCTGTCACCGAAGCAACCAACGCACGTGTATCCATGGACGTATCAAATGAAATATATTTGTAATATTCTATCCATAAACTATTCACACCCTTGTGATATGGTGTGGACAGGAGGAAGTTATTTATGAATTTTGGAAGTAAAGGAACGAGAAACGAACTGGTGAAAATCACATCCAGAAAAGTACGCCGCAAAACAGGCTTTTTGTCCGGCCTTTTCAACCTTTCTATCTTGGCACTCTGCTGTGTTGTGGTTCTGGTTGCCAGCCTGTCTCTCGGTGTATATCGCGGTATCATTGATACTGCCCCCAATATTGAGGATTTAAAATTCTCACCTACCGGTGTTGCCACCACGATTCTGGATTCCGATGGCAATGTCGTTCAGACTTTGATCAAATCCGGTTCTAACCGCGAGCTGGTGGAATACGACGAGATTCCGAAGAACCTGATTGACGCTTTTGTCGCCATTGAGGATGAACGCTTCTGGGAACACAGAGGCATCGATCTGCGAGGCATTTTGCGTGCCGGATATAGGGCGATTCTCTCCGGTTTCAGAGAGACCGAAGGTGCCAGCACCATTACCCAGCAGCTATTGAAAAATGCTGTCTTTGACGGCGGTGCTGAGTCCAGTATGGGCGAAATGATCGTTCGAAAACTGCAGGAGCAGCATTTGGCTGTCCAGCTGGAAAACACCATGGACAAAACCATCATCTTGCAGCATTATCTGAACACGATCAATCTGGGAAGCAACACTCTGGGCGTTCAGTCGGCAGCACAGCGCTACTTTGGAAAGGATGTCAGTGATCTGACGCTGTCCGAATGTGCGGTCATCGCCGCAATCACGCAGAACCCTTACTACTGGAACCCGATCACGCATCCGGAAAACAACGCAGAGCGCCGGGAAACGATTCTGGACAAAATGGAGGAGCAGGGAAAAATCACTGCATCAGAGAAGCAGGAAGCCCTTGCGGACGATGTGTACACTCGTATTGCAGAAGTGAATTCTTCTGTCGTCGAGACGAGCAAAGTTTACAGCTACTTTACCGACACGATCATTGAGGTTTTGATGGAAGACCTCCAGAAAAAGGCAGGGTATTCCGAGGTGGATGCCTACAATCTCCTTTACAGCGGCGGCTTGACGATTCAGACTACCTTGGACTCTGATATTCAGGCAATCGTTGACGAAGAGATCAACGATATCAACAACTATATTAATCAAGATTACCACGGAGCCCCCGGAAACACGCTGCTCAAGTATGCGATTGACTCCTACCAGCTCTCTGTCACCCGTGCGGACGGCACGACGGAGCATTTCATGAAGGGTCACGTTAAACTGTGGTATCAAAGCGAAGCGGTAGCAGGCCCGGATGCAGACTTCTTCTTTGACTCGCAGGAGGATGCAAAGGCCTGCATTGAGGCCTATAAAAAGGATCTTTTGAATGAAGGCGATGTTGTCATCGGCGAAAATCTCAACATTCTGATCCAGCCTCAGACCTCTTTTGTTCTGATGGATCAGAATACCGGATATGTGCTGGCGATCTCCGGCGGCCGCGGTGAAAAAACGCACAGCCTCAGTCTGAACCGTGCCACTGACACCCTGCGTCAGCCCGGCTCCACCTTCAAGATTTTGGCAGACTATGCTCCCGCATTGGATATTTCCGGAGCTACGCTTGCTACGACCGAGTATGATGCACCTTATTCCGTAAACGGAAAGCAGATCAACAATTACTGGGCAAGCAGTTACGTTTGGCCTGACGGTTATATCGGCTATGCAACGTTCCGCCAAGGCATTGAGTACTCGATGAACGTCATTGCAGCCAAGTCCTTTATGACACTGGTGTCTCCCTCACTTGGCTATCAGTATCTGCTGAATTTCGGTATCTCCAGTCTGGTAGAAAACCGGGTGACCGAGGACGGAAAGGTCTACAGCGACCTTACGCCCACCCTCTGCCTCGGCGGCATCACAGACGGTGTGTCCAATTTGGAACTGACTGCTGCTTATGCTGCGATTGCAAATAACGGTATCTACACCGAGCCGATATTCTACACCAGAGTCTTGGACCGCAACGGAAAGATAATTATTGATAACACTCCCGAATCACACACCGTTTTGAAGGAATCCACTGCCTTCCTGCTGACCGATGCAATGAAAGACTCGATTGATATTGAGCCTCTTTTCAACACAGCGATTATCAGCGGCTCCTACGTATGCGCGATTCCGGATATGTCTGTGGCCGGCAAATCCGGTACTACTTCTGACAATAACGATGCATGGTTTGTAGGCTACACGCCTTATTATACTGCCGGTATTTGGATGGGCTACGATAACAACGGCTCCGTGACCGGTGCCTCCGTATCACGTCTCATCTGGCAAAAAAT
>JAFQDI010000205.1 GCA_017416055.1 Lachnospiraceae bacterium | reverse complement strand
CTCGTCGAGGAGCAGAATGTCGGGATTTCCGAACAACGCCTGCGCCAGCAGAACCTTCACTTTCTCGTTACCGCCCAGATCCTTCATCAAAGAATAATGCAGCTCAGTGCCGATACCGAGACCGTTTAAGAGGGATGCCGCGTCAGACTCAGCTTCCCATCCGTTCATGTTCGCGAACTCCTCCTCCAGCTCAGCCGCACGAATACCGTCAGCCTCGGTGAAGTCTTCCTTCATATAGATCGCATCCTTCTCATGCATCACCTCGAGAAGGCGGGGATTTCCCATAATAACCGTATCCAGCACGGGATACTCATCGTATTTAAAGTGGTCCTGCTGCAGGAAGGACAGACGCTGACCGGGTGTGATCACCACGTCTCCCTTGCTGGGTTCCAACTGACCGGACAAAATCTTCAGGAAAGTGGACTTTCCTGCGCCGTTGGCACCGATCAGACCATAGCAGTTGCCCTCGGTAAACTTAATGTTTACGTCCTCAAACAACGCTTTCTTTCCGATTCTTAATGTAACACCATTTGCACTGATCATAGATAAAAACTCCTTTATTCTGTCTGCTCACCGTCTTTCGGCGCAGACCACACCAATTTTAACCCATTATAACTGATTATTCCGAGAAATACAATAGCTGCACCGACAAAAGACAGCGAAGAAATTTGTTCTTTGTAAAAAATTGCCACTAAAATCGGGTTCAGGATCGGTTCGATCGCCGTTGTCAGCGATGCCGCCACCGCCGGTGTGTGCTCTAACCCCTTCGCCATCAAGATATACGCCAGCGCAAGCTGGAACACGCCCAGCACCAGAACCGCAAGGATTCCTGTCGTCGGGAACTGAGTCTCGGCGAAAATAAATGGAGCCTGCGTCACCGCACAAACTGCCTGTCCCAGAAAAATCGATGACATGGAATCTGCGTCCGGGGATGTGTTCATCATAAACACTCCCGCATAGCAGACACCGGACAAAATCGCCACCGCATTTCCCAGCAAATTTCCTGCGGACAAGGAATCCACAAAGAAGAACAAGATACCTACAAATACCACTCCGCAGGCCGCCAGATCCAGCTTTTTCGGCCGTTCTTTGAACAGAAGCCAGCTAAAGAGGATCACAAATACCGGCGCCGTGAACTGCAGAATAATCGTATTTGCCGCAGTAGTCAGTTTGTTCGCCAGACAGAAAAACGTGGTCACTCCGGCCATGCTGACCGCACCGACCAAAACACTTTTATTCACGGTGAGTTTTCGCCCGGTAACCTTGAAATATACACTCAACATCAGCACGGAGATCAAACTCCGCACTCCATTGATGGTAATTCCGGACCAGGGGATCACCTTCACACACAGACCGCCGATACTGAACAGAAGGGCAGCCATAAACACATACAACGTAGAAATTTGTTCTTTTTTCATCATCTCAACTCCGGCCAATATCCTTCATTTGCCTCGATCATCTCGTCTAAGATTTCTTTCGCTACCTTCATGCTGGGGACAGTCTTGTTTAGCGTAAATGCCTTGAGTACCTTCTCGTAAGAGCCTTCGATACAACCTTCCACCAAAAGCTTTTCGCTGTTGAGCTGCTGCATCATCAAGCCCTGCTCGAACAGCGGTACCGGTCCCTGTGAAATCACCTCCGGACCATCCTTTCCGATGTAAGCAGGGACTTCCACCATCGCATCGACAGGCATATTCGGAATCGCGCCGCGGTTCTCCGTGATCACCAAAAAGCGAGCCTTCGTATCATTCTTCAGTGCCACCGCCAAATCAGCGATCCAATCTCCATGGCTTCCCGCGTAGAACACGTTCTCCTCCACCACTCCGGACTTCAGATACTTTTCGATGCCCTCAAACAAATTCTTCTCCCGCGTCTCCATCACCTCGTTTGCGCGTGTATGGTCGGGGTTCGAGTGTTCCACAAACTCTTTTTGCTGCAGATAGTAATTGAGGTAAGTGTTTGGCAGGGTGTCCGGAAAGTTCTGCATGATCTCGTAGATCCCCTTCCACACGTAGTACCAGCTTCCCTTCGCATGTCGTTTCTGTACATCGCTCCTCGCACCGAGCGCTGCCTTGTCCTTCAAAAAGGATGCCGGCAGAAGAATCTTGTGCTCCATGATGTACTCACGAAGCTTCGGCATCATATCCTCTCCGTTATATCGGATACCGGTGAACCACCCAAAGTGGTTCAGCCCGTAATAATCGTACTCAATCTTTTCCCTGTCCTCGATCTCCAGGGCTGCTGCCACCACATCAAGAATCGCGATGGGCATGTCACAGATATTGATGATCCGTGCGCTAGGACGAAGCTTTCTGCACGCCTCCGAGACGATGGAAGCCGGATTGGAATAGTTCAAAATCCAGTAGGTGGGTTTCGCATACTTCTCCACGTCATCAAGGAGCTTAATCATTGGGAAGATGGTCCGCAGGCCATAGGCCAGACCACCGCAACCACAGGTCTCCTGTCCCACGCAGCCGTGCCGCAGCGGAATCTTTTCATCCTGCTCTCTGAGCGCATATTGTCCCACGCGCATCTGCGCAAAGATAAAGTCGGCATCACGGTATGCATCTTCCTCGTTGCAGGTCACAGTCAGTCTGATGCCGCTGTTCAATTCCTCATTGAGGATCCAGTTCACCACGACCGCCACCTTATCCTGGCGCTCTTTGTCCAAATCGAACAGGCGGATCTCCTCCACCTCCAGTTCATCCTTTCGCAGCGCGATCGATTTCACAATGCCGGGGGTAAACGTACTTCCCCCGCCAACGATCGTATAAATCATAATAACTCCTCCACTGCCTTCTTGATCTCAGGCACCTGTAATCCAAAAATAATCTGGATATCATTCTCTTTCTTGACGATACCGCTGTTCGGTGTCCGATTGATGATCTCATCGTTGACCAATGTCGCATCCTTCACATTCACCCTCAGCCGGGTAAAGCAGTTGTCCAACGTATTAATATTTTCTTTGCCGCCGAGGCCGTCAATGATATGCTGAAGCTGTTCAACACTAAATGCTTCTGCTTTCTGTGCCGGTGCAGCTTTCTTCGGTTCTGTCGTTTTTTGTTCGGGCAGTTTCTCCGCCGGTGCCTCGATTTCACGCCCCGGTGTCCTCAGATTCAGTTTTTTGATCAGGAAGGTAAACACCACAAAGTACACTGCAATCTGTGCCAGTGCCAACAAATACAGTACCGGGTAATTGGTCCTTTCCACGCCTACACTCACATTCATCAGAACAGACGCAATCAGATTACTCGTGAAGCCGGTCACCTCAAACACCTTCAGCAAAACGATGAACAGGCCGGAAATGCAGGCATGTGCAACCCACAGGATGGGGGCCGCAAAGCAGAACAGAAAGTCTAACGGCTCTGTGATGGATGCCAACGATGCCGTGAGCGCCAATGGGATCAGTGTGGCTGCGGTCTTCGCGCGGTTCTTTCTGTTCGCGCAGAAAATAAACGCCGCAACAATCCCAAAATAGCCAAATGTCTTGGTGAATCCGGTGTACATCCAGACGATGCCCTCCGAGAACTCCATCCCTAAATTCAACTCTGTCATCATGACGATGTATGAACCCACAACAGTCGTATCACCCAGCTGCAGGCTGTTCCCCAGTGCCGTGAACTGGAACGGTGTGTACACCAGATGGTGCAGACCGGTGGGAATCAGAAAACGCTCCAAAAAACCATATAAGAACAGGCCAAAATTACCGGTGTTTTTAATCAATCTGGTCAAACTGTCGATCACGCGCTGAACAGGCGGCCACACATAGCAGGACAAAACACCCATCAAAACGGCAACAAACACCATGATCGTGAAGGAGAAACGCACGCCGG
>JAFQDI010000204.1 GCA_017416055.1 Lachnospiraceae bacterium | reverse complement strand
CGCTCATGCTTGCATCGTAACCGATCTCATCCAGCAGACCGGACTCTCTCGCCTGAGTCTCACTCTTGATATCAATCTTGTATCCGGTCAGACGGGCTGCCAGGCGGGCATTCTGTCCTTCCTTACCGATGGCAAGAGACAACTGATAATCGGGAACGATAATCTGTGCAACCTTCTCATCGTCATCTGCGATAACACAGATAACCTTCGCAGGGCTCAGTGCATTCTCAATCAGCAGTGCAGAGTTCTCACTCCAGTTGATGATATCGATCTTCTCGCCGCGAAGCTCATTCACGATCGCGTTAACTCTTGCGCCGTTCACGCCGACACATGCGCCGACTGCATCCACATTCGGATCATTGGAATATACACTCATCTTGGTACGGGAGCCTGCCTCACGGGCAATGCCTCTGATCTCAACGGTTCCGTCCTTCACCTCTGCAACCTCTGCCTCAAACAGACGTGCAACCAACTCAGGGTGAGTACGAGACACCTGAATACGAGGTCCCTTAGGCGTAGCCTTAACTTCCAAAATATAAACCTTAACACGCTCGGTAGGCTTGAAATTCTCGCCCTTCACCTGCTCGTTCTCGTTCAAGGTTGCATCTGCCTTGCCAAGGTTGATGCTGATGTTCTTGCCCATGTAGCGCTGAACAACACCGGTAACCACTTCCTTCTCGCGGGTCGCATACATCTCGTACAGTGAGCGACGCTCCTCCTCGCGAATCTTCTGTGTGATGATATCCTTCGCGTTCTTTGCTGCAATACGGGAAAACTCCTTGGACTTAATCGGAATCTGAACGATATCGTCCACTGCATAATGTGCATCCAACGTCTGTGCATCCTTCAGAGAAATCTGCATCACCGGATCTTCCACCGTCTCAACAACCGTCTTTTCCGCATAAACAGAGAAATCGCAAGTCTCGCGGTTAACCTCTGCCTTGATATTGTCTGATTTGCCGAAGTGAATCTTGCATGCCTGAATCAGGGAACGCTCAATCGCCTCAATCAGCACTTCGCGGCTGATATTTTTCTCCTTCTCCAGAATCGCTATTGCTTCGAACAGCTCCTTATTCATTTTCCATTATCCTCCTGTCTGTGGCATAACAGCCATCTTTTTTCGCGTATTTTTTAAAAGAAGAATGCCAGTCTGATCAGCGCCAGATTGCTGCGCTCAAACGTGATCTCGCGACCGTCTTCTGTCTCAATGGTAACCGTCTGATTGTCGTAGGACTTGAGCAGACCGACCCATTCTTTTTGATGTTCCACCTGTCGGAACAGACGAATCTCCACTTCCTCTCCCAGACTGCGCTTAAAATCCTTCTCTTTCTTCAAGGGGCGTCCCAGTCCCGGTGAGCTGACTTCGAGGATATAGCTACCCTCAATGTAATCTTCCTGATCCAGGATGTCGCTGAACGGACGGCTGATTGCCTCACAGTCATTCACTGTGATTCCGCCTTCCTTCACATACTCCACATCCACCAGTTCGAACTGGTGCTTTTCCACCAACGGTGTCACCAGTTCTTCGGTGCGTGCTTCGATTTCTTCACGCTTTACCATTCATTCATCTCCTTTATGAATATATGCCAACGTTTGCCGAATACAAAACGAAAAGTGGACTCGCAAGCCCACTTAAGTAATCGTCATTATGTTGTTATTAATAATGTAACACGAAAATCAAGGAAATGCAAGGGGTTTTTTAAATTTTTTTGTATTATTTGCTTCAGTTCGCCTACGGCCAATCCGGCCAAATCTCGATTCTTTTTCCGTCCAACGGCGAAATTTCCATTGCACACTCTCCCAAAGCTTCAAAGTCATTTATCCACTGTGCATACGGAAGTCCTTCGGGATGTACATCACAATATACCTTTCCATTAGTCAGGATTCCCTCATGAATTCCATTTTTCGTGATATACGTTCCCTGCTTCTTACTCCAAATATATCCGCTGCTGTAAAAATAACGTATCTGTACAATAATCTCTCTGTTCATACTCGCTTCGATTAGTTTTTCTGTCGACCAATCTGCCCGCTTATTGTAGATTACTCGTTCTTCCCGATATTCATCTAACAACTCCCAAAAAAGGGCAAGCGCATCTTTTCCCTCATTCGAGGCAGCTTCTTCGATCATCTCATCCCACATCTTCATTCTCGGCGAGATGCCATACCGTTCAAAAATCAGCTCCTTAAATCCTCCGAAATTAAAATCCGGTTGTTCTGTCTTTAAGAATCCGGAATATACCTGTGCACCATTCACGAAAGTCCAAATTTCTTTCACCGTAGGTGTATGGCCAAAAAACACTCCCGGATGTTTCTTCATCCGATCCATCATTATCCAAAACATATTCAACTGATCTTCCTCCTTCAGTGAAATATCTATCATTCAATTATATCACGCATTCGGAAATATGTATATCTCAAAATGCTTTTAAAACAATCTGACTGCATTTTCGCTCCTGCGGACTGCGCGATTTGATGAAATTTCAAGGCGGACGAACGACGCTGTACCGGGCGTACCGCGAGTGCAGTCCAACGCATAAGGTTCGCAAATCGTGCGGTTACTTCGCTTTAAAAAACAAAAAGACCATCGTCTTTGCGACGATGATCTCGTGTGCAGCCAGT
>JAFQDI010000203.1 GCA_017416055.1 Lachnospiraceae bacterium | reverse complement strand
GTGGGGGCTTTTTTAATCGTTACATAAACCAGAAATTCTTTTCCATAAGTGGTTCTGGCCGCGCCTAGTTCATTGATAAACTCCAAATAAGGCATGTGTACTTTATCAATTACATCCGCGAGATTTGAGAACTCGTAATTGTACTCAGGCAGACCGCCGTTCAGCACAGTGAAGGCCATCGCATAGTAGTACCCGTCTCCTAACTCCTCGTAAGGCATCATGAACCCATCCACTCTCAGACCGCCGTAAGCATGATATACGTAGTCGAACAGAGGAATCTTTACCGCATCACCAGCTTCCAACACATCCCTGAATCTGTCGTTCTCCATCCAACTGAGCAGACCTCCGTTTGCTCTCGCCTGGAAGTAATCCACATAGGGGAGCAGCTGTTCGTAAATCAGTTCCTGTCCCACGGAATACTGGCCATAATCGCTGGCAAGTTCTTTAGATAATCTCTCGATCTCGATGTATTCCGGAATAATATTCACTCTCGTTCCATGTGCATGACTGGTATCATAACACTGTTGTGGTGCTACTGCCGCAGTTCCCACGTCATGATACAGTCCATTCGCTCCATATGTTTTCAGAATTTCCGTATCCTTAGCGATACAGAATTCTTTCCACTCCTCCACAGAGGGGCAGATAAACCACCACTCTCGATGATCAGTGGCGGAAGTCCAGGTGAAGATCGATTTGCCGCCGCGAAGCTGCTGGATCGCTCTGGATCTCCAGAGTTTATTGGTATCTGAGCCCAACTGATAATTTGCATTGTACAGCGTGTTGAACTCAAACAACAGCATCTGATCGCCGTTCTCCAGTATCTGATTTCTAAAATCCTCATCCACACTACCGGGGAAATACGTATCCCAGGTGGAGTTGAACTCGTTAGATACATGATTTCTCTGCCAATAGTTCAGATAAATATTAAAGATATTCCCATCCAAGGTCTCTGTGTACAGCTTATACAACCGCTCACGTTGCTCTTTGGCGTGTTCAGTGATGCTATTGCCCGGTGTATCGGTGCGATTTCCGGCTATACCAAAGTTAACCAGGACCGTGTCCTCGAACAAACCAGTATTGATATCCTCTCTGTCCTCCAGCTTTCCCTTCTGCATCCATTCCTGATCTTTGGCAAACTCAAAATATCTGTCTCCGGCTTCCTGCCAGTACCCTTCGGTCAGGTTCGCCACCTGGATCTCGTAATCGAACGTCACATTTTCCTCAGCCAGATCATCAAGGAAGTGATGAACACCCGCCCGCAAGGTGTTGTTTCCCACACCGGTGAAGGTGAAACTCTTTACCGTACAGCCCCCATCGGTGGTTCCGATATAGAAACCACCCACATTCTTAGTGATGTAAGCCATGAACTGCATGGGATATTCCCAGCCAGAAGGGTACATACCCAATGATTTGTCAATTCCGGTAAAAGAATAGCTGGTACCATTAAAGTTCTTTGCCGGATGATCAAACAGAAAACCGGTTGCTACAGGAGAAATGAACTGATCATTTCCTCCTTCGCACAATTCTTTGATTCCGTTAAACACGGGGTACTCGACAGAGATAATATACTCATCTGCCACATTCCCCTCAATCGCCACATCAAAACATACGGTGTCACTCCCCTTGCCCAAACGCGAGTGTGCAATGATTTTTGTATCATTCCGCACAGTCCAGACAAACTCAATTTCCTTCAGTTCATCTGTATCTGCTGTAATCGCATAGGAAAACTTTCCCGAATTAATTTCACGATTGTAATACGTTAAGATAAACGGTGTTCCTGCCGCCGCATCCTTTACCAGAAACTGCTTTGTCTCCTTATTGACATATTCTCGAACTGACCCATTAATGGAATTAAATACAATCCGAACCTTTTCGTTTTCCAACGTAATGAGCTTTTCTTCTTCCGCCAACGTCAGCACATCGGCACCTCCTACATTTGAATCACTTAGTGGATTTTCTGCGAAATCATATCTCACATAATCTCCATCTCCCTCAGGTTGTTCTGGCGAACATCCGCTCAAAAGAATCAATGTAAAGAAAATACAGATTACTAGCTTTTTCATTATCCCTTAACGCCTCCAACCGTAATTCCTTTTGCAAAATATTTCTGAAGGAATGGGTATACCATCAAAATCGGAACCAACGCTACAAATATCTGTGCAGCATTTGTCGTTTTTTGGCTGATGGTTGGATATTCAGAAAATGCATCCGAAGCACCCATTTTCGGTACGGTAATAACGATGGATCTTAAATAACTCTGCAAAGGAAGTTTTTCCGGCGAATTCATCAGTACCATTCCATCAAACCAGCCATTCCAATGACCAACCAAGGTAAACAATGTGACCGTTGCAATCACTGCTTTTGATAACGGAATGTAAATATCAAACAGAATCTGCGTCGCGTTTGCTCCGTCCATCTTTGCCGCTTCCTCAAAATCTCTAGGCAAGGTTTTGAAGAAATTGAGCATCAGAATTATATCTCCTGCTGCTACCGCTCCGGGAAGAATCAATGCCCAGAAACTGTCGATCAGCCCTACCTTTGCAATCATAACGTACCAGGGCACCGTACCTCCACCAAAAATCGTAGAGATGAAAAAGTACCATGCATAGATACCTCTTCCGTGGAAGGTTCCTCTCGGCCTTGACAACGCATAGGCCGGAAAAAATGCCAACAACAGTCGGAAAATCACCGCAACGATACATCTCTTTACACTGACCCACATGGCCGTCCAGAATGCACTCTGATCCAACAAATACCGATAGGAATCCCATGTGAACTTAATTGGAAACAGAATAACCTGATCAGCATACAAAGAATCGGACAACGAAACCGCCAAAATATTAATCAACGGAAAAGCCGTAACCAGTGCCAGTGCCGACAATACGATTGCATTGACAATCCCAAATACAGTGAATTTCTTTTTCTTTCTTAATTTGGTTTTCTTCATATCGGCCCACCTCTCAGAAAATCACGTAGTCTGCTTTTTTATAGGCAATCCAGTACGAAATACCGATCAGTGTTACGGAAATCAGAGATTTAAACATATTCATTGCTGTCGCCACACTGTAATCCCGTGCTCCGAGACCTACTTTGTAGATCAATGTATCCAAAATCTCTCCCTCGACCAACACAGCAGAATTGAGCAAATTATATACCTGGTCAAAACCTGCATTGAGAATTCCGCCCAAGCTCAATGTCATCATCAGAATCACAACGGTTTTTATGCCGGGAAGGGTAATATACCACATCTTCTGAAGTCTTGATCCGCCGTCCAAATCTGCCGCCTCATACTGCTCCTGATCAATGCCTGACATTGCTGCCAAATATACGATACTGGAATATCCAAATCCCTTGAGCAGGTCAGTCACGATCATCGTACCTCTAAACCATTCCCCGTCACCCAAAAAATAGATCGGTTCAACGCCAAACCACCCGAGGATCTTGTTCACTGCTCCCGTCTCCGGCGAAAGGATCTGAATCAGAATGCCACCCAACATGACCCAGGAGACAAAGTGAGGAAATGTCACCACTGTCTGAATTGTTTTCTTAAACGCCTTGTTTTTTACTTCGTTCAAAAACAGAGCAAACGCGATGGGAACAACCAGAAACAGAACGGTTTTGGAACAGGCAATGATCAATGTATTGGTGAGTGCCTGCCGAAAATCAATCAGGTCGAAGATGTACTTGTAATTGTCCCAACCCACCCATTCCTGGTTAAATCCCAACCCCTTGGCAGGGTTAAAATCCTGAAATGTCATAATAATACCCTGCCCAAGAGGTATATAGTGGAAGATAAACAACAATACAACAGCCGGCAGCATAAACAAATGAAAAATATATTCTTTTTTTATTGTCTGCACGAACTTTTTCATTGTTTGTCCTCCTTATTTCGATACTCCATCGTACCAATCGTTGTATTCTTCAAGCAGCTTTTGGCCGCCCTTCTCCGTCCAAGTTGTAACAAAATGATCCCACAATGCCTCTGTATCCACATCTGGATCGGTAATGATGGATACGAAGGTGGTATCCTGAATGGAGCCAAAGGTGGTTCTACTGGTCAAGACGTATTTCCAAGAAGTCAACAGTTTGTCATTTTCTCTGTATTCCTTCAAAACACTTGCTGTGCCATCGAATCCATACATAAACCAAGAAACCTTCTCATTTGCATTCATTTCAGCACCGGCCTGGAATTTATTATGTAATTCCTTAATATAGTCCGCATTGGCAACCTCCTCCACTCCTACGGTGTCATTAATTACACCCATGTAATTATCATATTCATACACATCGCCTAAAGGATTCAGGAATTGAATCGGTGAAAGATGCCAGAAATTATCGTGATTCGAATCTCCTCCGTAGTATAGCGGCTCTTTCGTTTCGCCCCACATCTTTTCAAAGTACAGATTTACCATGTCGAAAAACAATTTGGGATCATCCAGTGTCTTATTCACACCAATATAACTTCTTGCATACACATCTGCGTTAACGGTTGCAATTCCATCTTCATCAAACAGTGTATAACACTCCCACTCTGCATTCGGATCCAGCTTAATATTTTCCTGTATAGCGTTCCAAGGCAACCAAACTGGTGCAATTACAACGCCAACCTTACCATTTTTAATATCTTCATTCAGTGTTGTTTCACTCTTGGAAATCCACTCAGGGCTTAAATAATTTGCAGAAGCGTCGTTATAACGACCTTCTTTCAAACACATTGCTCTCAGTTCCATCAACGCGTCGTATGTCTCGTCCTGAATTCCTCCATATACAATTTCTCCATCAACTTCATACCATGCCTGAGCCAAACTTCCGTACATTGCAGTAAATCCATCCAACTTACCCACATACTGACTCATATTGCCATTCATACCAAATCCGTAGGCACCATCAATATTCTCAGCAAAAGCCTTGATCAGATTCAAAATATCTTCTCTTGAATCCACCGGCTCAATATTGAGTGATTCTCTCCAGTCTTTTCTCACATACAGGATGGGGCATTGTACGGTAGAACTTGCAATACCCGGAAGTGCTACCAATTCTCCATCAACGGTCGCCTGAGCCATTAATGCCTGTCCATCAATAGTGTTAAAAAACTCCTTTACCAAATCAGACGCGTAGAGGTCAAAGGCCTCTTTCAAATCCATGGTAAGGCCACCCTTGTATGCATCTAATGCCATTCCGAGATCGTCAAAGGATATTACATCGGGAAGGGACTTGGGGTCAGCCAGAGACAGGCCTAATCTCTCACGTTTCTGATCCCAGCCGTTTGCAACCCAGTTGAATGTAATATCAATATTTAACGTTTCTTCAAATAATCTTGTCCAACGATTATCCTGGGTGGTTTCGTTAATTCCTTCTTCTGCCAATTCCTTTAATAAGCTGGACAAATCGGTATCTTCTACCGCAACAAAACTTACCGTCTTCTTGCCATCCGGGCTCTCCGTTTTATTGTCTCCGCCATCACCATTACATCCCATTAAACAGGATGCAAGCATCACCATTGCCATCAACAATACCATGACTCTTTTCCACATTGTGTTATTCATTTTCGTTCCTCCTTATTAGACAATGTCCAAAAACTCATCATCCAGCAGTTCCGGCAAAACCGTGCTGGTTCGATTCAGATAAAAATAGCTGGTTGCAGAGAAATCATCCTGTCTCGGCATATAATACTTGCCCAACTCATACCATCCCAAATCCTGAAGCTCAATGCGGATATTCTCCTCAAACTTGATTGGATCCGGAATATGCCAGCGATACATGGCAAATCTCTGCTGGTGCTCATACAGTCCGTCGCTGTCCCGGAAATAGAACATTCCGGAGAAAGGTGTCGTGTAAGTCACATATTTTCCGTCTACTTCCCAATCGTAAGAACCGCCGAAATAGTCCTCCGTTCCCGTGCTGCAAAGAGTAGGTGCATCCGTATCTCCGTCCAAATAGAATTTGATTTCTCCTTCTCCCCACCAGTTTCCGCCACCGTTCAAGCCGACAGAAAGGGCGGTTCCCATATACTTGCCTTCGCCTTCTACTTTGTCTAAGACAATAAAGTTCTCTTTGAATCGTATCGGATTTGTTCTTCTAAACTGAACATGGAAATATCCGGCTTTAGGGTCCACTTTCTCCTCAGCAAAATTGATCTGATAAAAGGTACACAGATTTCGTTCAGCCCGGTTTTCCAACGTAATCTTAAAGGATTTCCTAAAAGGCATCGGCCAATAACAATTCAGGCTGTTGTTGGGATTGACACAAACCGGCAACGAATTAAGTGGCTGGAACGGGCCTTTAAACGGTGATTTCAGATTGTTTAACCAGCCGTTTCCAAAAAAGTCCGGCAGCGGACACTCTACCGCAGGAACACTGTCTCCGTCCCAATAGAATCTCAAAATAAAACTTCTGGTGATATCTCCGCCGATCCAGATACTTTGGATGACACCTTCTGCCTGAACATCGGCCAAAACAAGTGTCTCTCCGGGTTTTACGATCTTTGACGGTGATACTTTCCATCCTTTTCCGAGTCTTCTGGCCGGATATGCACCGGTTCCCTCAACCGCGAGACAACCTTTTCCTTTTTCTCCTGTCGGGTTCTCTGCGTTGATCGCTCTGGTTTTTGTTTCCAGCAAATACGGCATCTGATTGAAATATCCAAACATTGCAGCATCCCTCCTTAATGATTGATTATCTTAAAACCCCTTGACAGCCTTCCTCCCTGAATCAAAGGCTCATCAGTGGTTCTATGCTCGCATTGAAATTTCCGAAACGTTTCGGTTTATTAAATTATACTCTTTCTGTTACTCTCTGTCAATACTTTCACACTCGCTTTTATTGTTAATGTATTGTAAAAATCTTTTCTTGCATTCTATCCCTTTGTGCGTTTTTACCATCATTTGTGGGTTGTTCGGTCAATTTGCATTCTAAACAGGTGTGTCTATCACATCCTGCAATCATCAGCATTTTTGATTGCAGGATGTGATAAAAAAACTTAACGTGTCACAATTACTCCATCCTCATCCCAAAGGTCATGCCAGTCATTTGCGCCTTCCCACAGGAACACCTGGCCCTTTACCAAACGATTATTTCTTTCCAGAGTCTTGATAATAGCCATCTCCTCATCGGTCAGCGGATCTTCCAGCATACTCTTCAAATTGCTCACATACTCCGGTTCACGAACAGAGAAGGGAATCGGAATCTGTCCTCTCTGATGCGCCCATTTCAGTGCGATCAATGCCGGATGCACTCCGTGTGCTTTTGCGATTGCCTGCATTTCAGGCATCTGCAGATCCGCAATATCTTCCGGGCACATATCACGCTCAGGTCTCTGAGGTGAACCAAGAGGCATAAAGCCAATGGGCTGAATCTGATGAGCAACCAGATAATCATACAATTCCTGCTGCTGGAAACATACATGAAGCTCCATCTCGCATACCACAGGCATGATCTTCATCAACGGAAGAACTGCCTCAAGCTTTGGAATGGTCATATTTGAAATACCAATGTAACGAATCAAGCCCTTTTCCACCAAAGCTTCACACTGTCTGTATGTATTAATAAACTCTTCTACACTGAACGGCTGAGAATTGGGATTTCTGGAGTCCACATCACATCCCGGTGCATGGTAGTTGGGGAAAGGCCAATGAATAAAGAAGATATCAATGTAATCACACTGAAGATCGGCAATACTCTGTCTGCAGGACTCCTCCACGCGCTCATGCATATCATTCCAAACCTTGGTCATGATAATCAATTCTTTTCGTTCTACCACACCCTCATCAAATGCATCCTTGAAAACCTGGCCAATCTGATCCTCGTTCTCATAACACGCTGCACAGTCGAACATACGGTATCCACAGCGGATTGCTCCTGCCACCGCATTCGATACCTGCTCTGCTGTAAATCGGTCGGAACCAAATGTTCCCATTCCCACACAGGGGATTTCCTCGCCCGTGTAAAGCTTTACTTTCGGCACCATTGCCGGATTGATTTTTTCTGCCATCTTTTCTCCTCGCTTCTATATTTTTTCCGGTTATGACCGGTTATCTTTAACTTCGTTGACCAAGAGAATCTTTCCCTTCACCATGCCCGGTGTCTTGAACATCTGGAAAGCTTCCTGTGCCTCACTCATCGGAATCTTCTTATACACAAATGCCGGATCATATTTCAACTGACCGGTCGCAAAGTAGTGAGCGGTAAGGTCCCATTCTTTTCCGGGAAACGGTGAACTGTAGGACATCCATGAACCGGTTAGTTTAAATTCTTTTCGGTTCATCTTCTCCCAAAGAGCCGGTGTAAATGTCAAATCCACATGAGGCGTTCCGATAAAACATACATGTGCTTTGTTTGCCGCCAGTTCAAATGCCATGTGCATGGTTGGAACCTGACCGGCTGTCTCGTATACATATTCGTAGCCTTTTCCTCCGGTGATTTCCATGGCTTTCTTCATGTAATCACTCTCGGTGGTATCAATCACCTCGTCTGCACCAAGCCGCTTTGCCAGTTCCAGTCTTTCCTTGCTGATATCAAACACAACCACTCGTTTCGAACCAAATATCTTCGCCCACTGCATGGTAAAGATACCGATCGTTCCGCCTCCGAGTATCGCGACGTTGCGTCCACCCTGATAATCATTTTGAAGCAAACCATGAAGTGCAACCGTGGACGGTTCGAACATTGCACCCTGCTCATAGGAAATGCTCTTGTCAAACGGTACCACATTTTTCTCTGGCAATACCACATAATCAGCATTACTTCCCTGTTGGCGTGATCCAATAAAACTATAGTGCTTACAGAGGGAGAAATTTCCGTTCTGGCAGTCATCGCACTTCATACATGGTAACAGCGGTGCCCCCGACACTCTGTCTCCAATACTGACTTTTGTTACTCCCTCACCAACCTCCACCACATCTCCCGAAAATTCATGGCCAAGCACGATCGGATAAAAGTGTACTCCATGGTGCAATACTCTCGGAATATCCGATCCACAGATTCCGGAAGCTGCAACTTTGACCTTGACCTCTCCAGGTCCCGGTGTCGGTTCTTCATAATCGATGTAGCGCACATCCTCGTTTGCGCAAACTACTGCTGCTTTCATTTTGGGCCTCCTTTCTTAAGATCGACTCATGGTATCTTTCAACTGCTCATACAGTTCCAGATATGTCTGATAGTTTTTATTATAGATTCCTCGTTTCGTCGAATCGGGATAATGATAGCGTTTTGTCTGCACCGTTAACGCTACAGCCTCTTCAAAACTTTCATACATCCCCACTCCTACGCCGGCAAGAATGGCCGCGCCCAATGTAGTTGCTGTATCCGAAGCCGCCACTTCGATGGGTTTTCCAGTCACATCAGACTTTATCTGCGTCCACAAACGTGAGTTTGCGGAGCCTCCCATCGCTCTCAGCACATCCACTCTGGCACCGGCCTGCTCAGCAATCTCTAAATTGTGTTGAAGCGAAAAGGCCACACCTTCCATCGATGCTCGGATCAAATGCCCTTTTGTTTTGCTGAAATCAAGTCCGTAAAATACACCCTTTGCTTTCGGATCCCAGATCGGAGAACGTTCACCCGACATATAGGGAAGGAATACAACTCCATCACTTCCCGGTGCTACTTCTTCTGCCAATTCATTGTAAATTGCGAGAGAACTGGTATCTCTTTCTTTTGCAACAGCTCGTTCATACGCACCAAATTCTCTCTCCATCCAGCGCATCACCCCGCCGCCTCCGGTGGTTCCACCCTGAAGTAGCCACAAGCCGGGAATTACATGATATCCAAGAATCAGACGCGGGTCCGCTTGATATGTATCTGTGCAAATGCTCATCCCTCCGGCCTGACCACCCTGTTCCTGTGTCTGTCCCGGTCTGATTACTCCGGCTCCCAAAGTTCCGCAAGCTGCATCTAACCCACCGGCAACCACCGGAATTCCGGCAACCAATCCTGTTTCCTCTGCAGCTTTTTCTGTCACTGTTCCGATCACTTCATGGCAAGCAAAGATCGGCGGAAGCAAACGCATCGGAATCCCTATTCGCTCGCACATTTCAAGATCCCATGTTCCTTTTCTCATGTCAAAACAATGAAATCCATATCCCTGCGAAACATCCTGTGTTATCTGATTCGTCAGCTTGTATGCGATGTAACTGTTACACTGCAAAATCTTATCTGTCTTCTCGTAGACTTCAGGAAGTTCCCGCTGATACCATAGTATTTTTGCTGTGGTGTAAGTGGGTTGCAGTGAATTTCCTGCCAGAGAAAAGATTTCCTTTTCTCCAATCTCTCGATTCAGTTCTTCACAGATATCCTTCGCTCGGGTATCCATCCAGATCGGAGTGTTTGTCAGCACGTTTCCTTCTTTATCCACTGCAATGGCCGCCCAGCTTTGTCCGTCTACACCGATACCGGCAATCTCGCGCGGATCTACAGCTCCTTTTTCCAGTGCCATACGAATCGCCTTGCACACTGCGCTCCACCATTCTTCCGGATTCTGTTCCGCCCAGCCTGCTGCCGGATAATACACCGGGTAATCTCCGGTTGTTGCCACAATCACTTTGCCATTTCTATCAAAGATAGCAATCTTGCAGGCACTCGTACCAATGTCAATTCCTAACAAATAACGTCTCATCATGTCTCACCTTATCCGTCATACGTTGTTTATTGTACTTTTCCGTCGCATCCACACACCTTCATGCGTTCTTTTACCAGATTCTTCACTGCCTCCATCCCCACAATTCCCAATTTCTTCGGGTCATAGGTTTCCGGTTTTTCCTCCAGCAATTTTTTACATGCAGCGGTATATGCCGCTCTCAACTCGGTTGCAAAATTTACCTTACAAATACCTCTGCGAACACATTCTCTCACATCGTCATCACTCAATCCGGACGCACCATGAAGCACCAGCGGAACAGAAACCATTTCTCGTATCTCTGATACACGCTCTTTATCCAGTACCGGTGTTCCGACATAAAATCCGTGAGCCGTTCCGATTGCGATCGCCAAAGAAGAGACTTTTGTCCTCTCCACAAATTCTTTTGCCTCCGCAGGATCCGTATTGGTGTCCGCATCAGCTTCCAGATCGTCTTCCTTTCCTCCGACTTTTCCCAATTCAGCTTCTACCGGGATCCCACATGCCGTCGCTGCATCTACAACTTTTCTGCTGACTGCAATGTTATCTTCAAAAGACTCTCCGGATCCATCGATCATCACCGACGTATATCCCGCCATGATTGCCTGTACTGCCAATTCAAAACTGTTTCCGTGGTCAAGATGCAGGCACACCGGAACTCCGGCTCGATTCGCTTCAGCCGCAACGATCGCAGCATATGTAACAAGCGTTCCATACTTTACCGTGGAGGGCGTTGTCTGAAGCATAACCGGTGCTCTCAATTCCTCTGCTGCAGCGATAACCGCCTTCACCATTTCCATATTTTCCACATTGAATGCTCCAACCGCATATCCACCGCGCTGAGCCTCCTCCAACATCTGTTTCGAAGTAACTAAAGGCATTTTCATCCTCCTCTCTTAATCCAAAACGTTTCGGTTTCTTCTCAAAAAAATTTATCTGCCGTAAGCTGCGTATTCGTAGTCTCTCATAAACTGCACAACCCCGTACTGAGCAAGTGCCTTTGGATCCAGTTCCATCTTGCCATCTCGCACAAGTTCATATTGTATTGGCATATACTGATGAAGCAAATTCATCGGAATTCGATATTTTCTAAGATTAGCAAATAGTTTCTCAACGGCCTCGTCCACTTCCGGCAAACCGATATAATATCTTGCCCGATCCGAAAAACTGTATTTTCTAGCCAAGTGAAGTTCATGTTCACTTCCGTGATAATGCTTCTTCCAATTGGACGGATTTTCCAACATCACCCTCTCCAACACCTCGATAAAACTTGCCTGCTCTTCTGCCGGAACCAATTCTTTCTCAATCATGGAAAGGGCAAACAATGCTTCCCGAAGGCCGTAAGTCAATGCCGGTCCTACTTTCAGAATAACAATTCCATCCTCCACCATTTGTCTCAAGCATTCTGCGCTTTGATAATCGGTGGAATGTCCTTCAAACGCAATACCGGAGTACTGCGATAGTTTTTCACACAACTCCTTCGCAGCCTGACGATCGTAGAAAAACACCTGATCGTCACCAAATTCTACGCCAGGCTGAACTACCACTGCGATTACATCATTCATCGCCGTCGGAAGACCTGCTTCCTCAAAGCATCTCTGATACGTCTCCACCGTAGATGCGAAATCCTCCGGCGTGGTAACTGCCAGCGAATCCTCTGCCTCCTGAGCTCCACCGGGAATCGGAACCTCCGATCCGATAATAAACACAGGTCGGATTGCCTCGGGCTTTGTCTCTTTCAATTTCTCATATGCCTGCATACAGACCTGATAAAGACGCACACCTCTGCGTGCAATCACTTCGGTAGAAAGAACTCCTTCCGGATCATCACTCACCTTCATACTGGTATCCAAGTGAATCTTCGTAAACCCTGCATAGGTATACTGATATACCAACTCTTCCGCCAGTCCCATCGCGTCTTCCTCCGGCAAGTTCTGCCAGGTCAATGGTCCCAAATGATCTCCAGCTAAAATAACCTGACTCTCCGGAACACCTACCTTTTTTGCCAGATCAAGCACTTTTTGATAAAAGTCTTTCGGCTTCATGCCTGTATATCCACCAAACTGATTGACCTGATTTGCCGTAGCCTCGATCAATACCGGCTCATTCAATTCTTTCGCACGAAGCAGTGCCGTTTCCAAAACCAATTCATTCGCCGTACAATATGATGGAATTCCGATCTTAATCCCTTCTTTTCTTTTTTCCATCATTTCCTGAAGAGGATGTCTCATCACCAATCGCTCCTTTGTGAAATTTTCATATTCCTTTGCAAACCGAAACGTTTCGGTTTGTGGGCTTTTTAAAGCCTCCGGATAATTCCGCGAGGCAAATCTTGTTAAATTCGTAACGTTTCGGTTTGTTTATAGTCTACAATATTAATCAATCAATGTCAACTCTTTTTTTTATTTTTTTATGATAAAAGGTCCCCTATCGGTTTGTTTCACCATAGAAGACCTTAATATCATATATTCATGATCTCACAATTTCTTGTTTATTCTGCAGTTGCATATTTCATTGCATGAAACGTAACTTCGATCTCTTTCTTTGGATATCTCACTCAGATAAGTAGAACTTACTGTGAGTATCGCTTTGCCTTTCTTTTTCAGCATTTAAATCTCCGGCAAATTATCTTTCGTCAATGTTGCTCCCCGCACACCAACAACCGCCGCTGACACTTTGTTCGCATAGGCAATCGCTTCCCGAAGTGACCATCCCTCTGTCAGCCCCGCCAGCACTGTTCCTACATGCGCATCCCCCGCACCGATGGTATCTACCACCGTCTCCACCGGTTCCGCCGGAACCAGATACTCGGATCCGTTTTCTTCCAGACAGTACGCACCTTTCTCTCCCAGCGTGATGATCACGTGGTTCCCGGTGCGCTCTGACAATTTGCGCGCCGCTCGTGCGTAGTCCGCCTCCCCGGTTAACTCGCCCGCCTCACGCTCGTTCAAATGTAACATGGGGTGCAGGCGATACAACTCTTCCACGCGCTCCTCGTCCACCATCACTCCGCAGGGTCCGGGCGCATAACAAACCTTCAACTGTGGATATTTCTTCAAATAGCGAATCAAATCCCAGCCGTCAGCCTCGCCGATCTCCATTCCGCAAATGTACACCCAGCCGTAGTTCTCCGCCTGATATGGATCCATCCACCTCTCGCGAAAAGCGTACTCCACCCCGTGATAAGCCAAAAAGGTTCGCTCCCCGTCCGCTTCCACCAGGCAATAGCAGCATCCATTCTCCTCCTCCGGCAGATGCACCGTGATCGGAATATCATTTTCCTCAAAATAATTTCGCACATACTCGCCGAACACACCACCACCCACAGGCGTAATCAACGTGTGCGGTGTCTTCAGCAGACGAAATACCTGTGAAACATTGTACGCGCATCCACCGACTGTAAATGTCTGTGACTTCGGTTGCAGATCATCTCCCGTTTTCGGCAAGCGGTCTATTTTCAACACCACATCCACACAAGTGGAACCAATTATCAATGCAGGTTTCATCTTTTTCTCCTCACTATACATCCTTTGTCGCGGATATGTGGTTCTTTTATTCCACACCAATCCGTTAATCACTGTAACTCCTACCTTTTGCAGTATATCTTAGGTCTGCTTCGCAGTGCGCGTAGTGTCTCGCCGCTTACGCGTTGATCCACATGCGGGCATTCGCCTTCCGTTTCTGCTTCGCAGTGCGCGTAGTGTCTCGCCGCTTACGCGTCGATCCACACGCGGGCATTCGCCCTATAAAAAATATCTGCCTCAGATGGGTGCTTGTGCAAGCACGCACCATCTGAGGCAGATATTTTTTGCACTGCGAATTGCTTACGCGATCATTCTACAGTATAAGGCAGCAGAGAAATGTGTCTTGCACGCTTGATTGCTACGGTCAGGGCACGCTGATGCTTTGCACAGTTTCCGGTAATACGACGAGGAAGGATCTTACCTCTCTCGGAAATGTATCTTCTCAGCTTGTTTACGTCCTTGTAATCAATAGTGCCGTTCTCTTTTCCACAGAACACACATACTTTCTTTCTTCTACGGATGTTGCCGGGTCTTCTCTTAGCCGGTGCATCGCCGCGATCTTTATTGAATGCCATCTCAAAAACCTCCTATCAAAAGTCTTAATTAAACGGGAGACCTTCGTCATCTACTCCATCGGGAATGTTCATAAATCCGTCTGCAATGGCGCTGCTGGGTGCAGGTCTGGACTGAGGCTGGTAGCTCTGTCCGCCATTGTATCGCTGTCCGCCCTGATTGCCATAGCTCTGGTTGCCATAGTTATCATTTCCGGCAGAAGCACCCTTGCTGTCCGCAAATTCCTGATTCTCCACAACCACATCGGTCGTGTAAACGGTCTTTCCGTCTCTGTCCTGATAGCTTCCGGTCTGGATACGTCCCTCTACGAGTACGCGCATCCCCTGACGGAAATACTTCTCAGTGAACTCGGCTGCACGATCAAACGCTACACAGCGAATGAAATCTGCCTGCGCATCCTGTCCGGCATCTCTTCTGCCACGACGGTCAACGGCCAAAGTATAACGGGCGATCGCCATCTGGCGCTCCCCCTGCGAATAACGAACCTCGGGGTCTCGGGTCAATCTTCCCATGAGAATAACTTTGTTCATAAAATCTCCTCTTTTCTCGTTACGTTACGCTTCCTGCTTTACGCACAGATATCTGATAACAGGTTCCTGAATGCGAAGACGCTGCTCAAGTTCGCCAGGGCATGCTGCATCAGCATCGAACTGGATGAAGTAGTAGAAGCCTTCCTTCATCTTCTGAATCTCGTAAGCGAGCTTTCTCTTGCCCCACTCATCTACGTTGGTTACAACACCACCGAAACGAGCGATATACTTCTGCACCTTCTCCAGTGCAGCTGCTCTCTCCTCGTCCTCCAGCTTCACGCTGAGAACAACACACAATTCATACTTGTTCATGCTTTCTTACCTCCTTTTGGACTCTGGCCCCTCTGCTAGGCGAGGAGCAAGGATGTACAATTTATTACAATATGGCATTTTATCACAGATTTCGCAAGAGCGCAAGTAGTTTTTGAGGGAAATTTATGATTAATTTGAAACACTTTTTTTACCTCTTAACACTGTCACGGTTCTCCGCTCGCATGGGAAGCGATTGATCAGGCTGTTACCGATCTCTACGGTGGCTGGGAGGCTATCTCTAACGACTCAAAAGGATTACCCCAAAGTTGCCACTACAGAAAATGTAGATTCCATTCTTACCACGCTAAAAGACAAGGCAAGCTTGTTAAGACAGCTCAAATCGTCTCTGACCAAGGAAGACAATCAATAGATAAAATATAAAAAAGTAAATTCCATACTCTCTCAAAGAGTACAGAATTTACTTTTTTTACTCATATTTTATCGAAGATACTTCACTGCAATCTTCATCCGATTCCTCATCGGCGCACTTCCCCCCAGCGACAATTGATAATCCAGTTCTGCCCTCACGTCTCCGATCCCATACTGCACATCGGCTCGCTTCGTGTCGATGGTCATAAACATGATTCCATATGGCGTTTTGTACTCAGTCTCGCTCTGTTCTCCGGGCACAAACGTCATCTGCGACGTAATATTTCCTTTTTTGCGGATCTCAATGTGGCGCGAGCGCAGCCGCATGGATGCCTTCGTCACATTTCCGGTGTCCTCATCGTGCTCATCGTAAAACACATAGCAGCAACCGTCTTTCTCGAACGCCTTGCCGGGATACACCGTCTCCGTGGTGTCCTTGAACGCGCCGTCAGACAGGCGGCTCACGATGGTGATCAATACATTATTTTTGTCTTCCATTTCAATCTTCCCATCTGACCAGAGCACTCTGGATCAGTTTTTCCACCAACTGCTTCTTGCTAATTCCTCGATTTTCCCACAGGCTGGGATACATGCTGATCGCCGTGAATCCGGGCAGCGTGTTGATCTCGTTGAATACCACCTCTCCGGTATCCTTGGTCACGAAGAAATCCACGCGGGACAAACCATACCCGTCCACCGCCTTAAAAATCTCCACTGCATTCTTCCGAATCTCCTCGGTTGCATTGCCGGGGAGCTCGGGATCCAGCACTGTTCTGGACTCCGGATTATAATACTTTGCCTCAAAATCATAAAATGCCACATCGGAAGCTGCCAGCACCTCGCCGACACCGGAAGCTCTCACCTCACGGCCGCCAAGAACCGCACACTCTACCTCTCTGCCGATGATGGTCTCCTCGACCAACATCTTTCGATCATGTTTTGCCGCCTCCAAAAGGCCGTCGATCAATGCCGCTCTATCCGCTGCGCGGCTGACTCCCTTGGAAGACCCTGCATTGCAGGGTTTGATATATACCGGATAAGCAAACTTGCTCTCAATACGGTTCACCACCGCATCCATCTCAGAAAGCTCACTGCTTCTCACTGCCACGTAATCCGCCTGGCGAACACCGAGGCGGTCAACCACCATCTTCGTATAATATTTGTCCATGGAAACCGCGGAAGCCAGCACCCCACATCCCACATAGGGAATCCGTGCCAGTTCAAGAATTCCCTGAACCGTCCCGTCCTCTCCGTAAAGTCCGTGAAGCACCGGAAATACCACATCCAAATAGAGCACTCTGGTGCCTTCCCCATCGGTCACCAACAGGCCGTGATGCGTCGTATCCGGAGAAATCACCGCGCTCACCTGACTGTCTCTCCAAGTTCCATCGGTCAGTGCCTCCAAATCCTTCACGAGAACCCACTTTCCTTCCTCGGTGATTCCCACCAGATGGATATCGTAATTGTCCGGATCAATATTTCTGATCACCGTCGCTGCGGAAATGCAGGAAACCTCGTGCTCGGAGGACTGTCCTCCAAATAATACTGCAATTGCTTTTTTTCTCATGTCCGTCTCCCTTCACATCATTGCCCCGGGAAATGTGTTCGCCCGAGCAAAAATCTTTTCGCCGCCGTATAACCCCGGCAGCCGGTGGCAATACTCCAAATGTCCATGGAACAATCGACAAAAGGAGTTATGCCTTTATGAAACAATATAAGATCGCTTTCCTTATTTTATGTACAGGGCTCTTCCTCTGCCCACTTACATCCCGCCTCACCGTCCGAGAGGTCAACACTCCGCTGGCCAAGGAGGTCCTTCGTCTGCATGTCCTGGCAAACAGCGACTCTGCCGAAGACCAGGCTCTGAAACTGAAAGTGAAATCCGCCATCGTGGATGCGCTCACCCCCATCATGTCCGACACGACTGCAAAGGCCGAAGCCTGCGACTGGGTATCCGCCCACATGACCGAGCTAAACGCCGTCGCCACGTCTGTCATCGTCGCCGAAGGATACTCCTATCCGGTCACTGTCGCCTGCGAGACGGTCTGGTTTCCGGACAAGACTTACGGGGATATGACCTTCCCCTGTGGCTACTATGATGCCCTGCGTGTCTGCATCGGTGATGCCGATGGCCAAAATTGGTGGTGCGTCCTCTATCCGCCCCTGTGCTTCGTTGATCTCACTCACGGGGTCGTGCCCGATGAGTCCAAAGAAAAGCTGGAAACGGTACTCGATGAGGACGATTACAACAGTCTGTTTGACACAAATCCAAAACCGGTGATAAGATTTCGGATCGTGGAATGGTTTCTCGGCTTATTTCGATAAGCCGGGAACACGTTTTCTACATCACTTCTGCCGATCCAGCAACACCTGAAGTGCCTCGTCGCTCTCGTCGATCCACACATCCTCTTCCTCCTCGTTCAGTCCGAGGTACTCTCTGAGTGTGCAGATCTCATCGCTCTCATTCCAACGGATAATATATTCGTCAATCTCCTCGAAGGGGATCTCACCCTTCAGATATCTCTCTTTAAACGTCATGGCTTACCCTCTCTTGAGCAGTTCCAGAACTGCATCTACCTGTTCCTGAATATGGCTACGAATCGCATCTCTGGCCTGAACAGGATCGCGCTCCTCCAGTGCCCGGATGATCGCCTCGTGTTCCTTCACCAGTTCTTCTCTCTTGCTTCTGTCCTTGATATGCTCCAAGCGGT
The DNA here is from genome assembly GCA_017416055.1 of Lachnospiraceae bacterium. The sequence continues at coordinate 3,860 of JAFQDI010000203.1, read as the reverse complement.
ACCGATACATCTGCTCGCGCAATCCGTTTACCATCTGACTGAGACGTTCGTTGCCGGTCGCATTGTAAATCACCAGATGGAAATTCTCATCGGCATCGGCGATCGCGGTGATATTCTCGCTGTCGATCACCTGCATAAACTGGCGGTTCACACGTTTCAACTCGTAAAGTTGCTCAGCGTTCATCCGCTCACAGGCAAGTGTTCCGGCCAGTTCCTCCAGCGCAGAGCGAACCTCCAGCACATCGCGAAGATGCTTCTCCGAGATCTGCGCTACTTCCGCACCCTTTCTCGGAACCATCTTTACCAGTCCCTCCAGTTCAAGCATGCGGATCGCCTCGCGCACCGGTGTACGGCTCACCCCAAGCTGATTCGCCAACTGGATCTCCATCAATCGCTGACCGGGTTTTAAATCTCCGCGCAAAATCGCTCCCCGCAGTGTTTTGAATACCACATCGCGCAAAGGCAGATAGTCATCCATTGTGATTCTCAATTCGTTTTCCATGAAACAACCTCCGTCTGATTTATCTTAGGCTTTTGATCTCATACCGGCCGCGTCACAAAAATCTGTGCCGCGAGTGCCTTTTCTGTCAATTCCCTTGCTGCCTTTTTTGCTTCTTCTTCGGACGCAAAAACCGCAAACACGGTCGGTCCGCTTCCGCTCATCAGAACGCCCTTTGCACCTAGCTCCGCAAGTGCTTCCTTCAATTCTCCGACGATCGGGTAATGAGGGATCGCCGCCGTTTCCAGCACATTGCCGAAACGCTCGACCACGCCGTCAAGATCCCCCGTCTTTATCGCTTCACACATCCCGTAAATGTCCGGATGTTCTCTCAACGCTTCCAGTCTCAACTGCTTAAACACAAACGGTGTGGAAATTCCCACCGCCGGCTTCGCCACCACCAGACTGCACTTCGGCATCGGGGTCAGTGGTGTCAAAATCTCTCCGATCCCCTCAGCCAATGCCGTTCCGCCCAAAACGCAATAAGGAACGTCTGCACCAAGCTTCACGCCGCGCGCCTGAAGCTCTTCTCCGGTCAGTCCCAAGCCAAACAGTTCATTGATTCCCCAAAGGGTAGCTGCACAGTCGCTGCTACCGCCTGCCATGCCCGCCGCAACCGGAATTTTCTTTACTAAGTGAATGGACACACCCTTTTGCACCGAAAACTCGCTCATCAGCATCTCTGCCGCACGCCAAACCAGGTTGGACCGGTCTGCGGGAACCGGCTGACTTTCGCCCGGTTTCGGCAACTCTTCCAGCGCCTCCTTCGTCCAGCCGTCCATGGACCACTCCACCGTCAGTTCAATACCGGGCTCATCTCTCACCACAAAGGTGAGTTCGTCGCAGATATCCACAGTCTGCATCACCATCGCCAGTTCGTGATAACCGTCAGGACGTTTTCTCAGAACGTCCAGTCCAAGATTGATTTTTGCATATGCATTTCGCGTCAGTTGATTCATGAAAACCTCCGGTCAGAATACTCCTGTATCCGTGGCAAGCACTTTGTATACAATATATATTATACTGATTTTTCCACTTAATGCAACCGATTATTTCTTTGTTTCGTGATATTCTTTCTCTGTATTTACGTTCCAGATATTGCTCTTATCCGTGACACCGGCCAGAATATTCTTCACCGTCTCGAAGGACGTACACATGGAGTGATCCAGATTGTTGTAACGGTGCTGTCCGTTTCTTCCCACGCAGAACAGATTCGGGATCGTATCCAGATACGCGCGGAGCTCATCAATCTGCGCATAGCTGTCAAAATAGGCGGGGTATGCCTTCTTCACACGCTCCACATGGTAATCCAGCACATCCTCTGTACTGTCGATCAGATGCATCGTGACCATCTCGCCAATACCCATCTTTGCAAAATCATCGTCGGTCATCTGCCACATCTCATCGCCTTCGTTGCAGAAATACTCCAGTCCCATCCAAACCGTGTTCTCAATATCCTTCACCAGATAGGGGGACCAGTTATTGTAAATCTGGAATCGGCCCATCTTTACCGAGCGGTCGTGAACGTACACCCAGTCATCGGGCACAATGTTTCCGATGGTCTTGATCTTCGTTTTATTCTCCAGATTCAGGCGGGGAATCAGTACACCTACGGTCATATAGTCGCGGTAAGGAAGTTCACGGGCGATCTTTGCCTCTTTCTCCGGAACATCATTCATTCCGGCAACCAGATCCTTCACCGGCATGGACGAAATCACGTAATCGCAGTCCACGGTCATCTCCTGCCCATCCTTGAGGTAAGTCACACCCGAAACACGGTTGTCCGCACCTTTGCGGATGCCCACCGCCTTCGCATTCATCAAAATATTTCCGCCCTTCCTGCGGACCTCCTCCGCAGTCAGTTCCCACAACTGTCCGGGCCCAAGCTTAGGGTATGCAAACTCCTCGATCAGCGATGTCTCCACCTGACGGTTCTTTTTTCCAAACAATTTTCCAAAAATATCCTTCAAAATTGCAACGATGGACAAGCCTTTCACGCGCTGTGCGCCCCACTCGGGGGAAATCTGTGAAGGGTGACGCCCCCAAAGGTTCTCCGTGTAATGCTCAAAGAACATGGAGTACAGCTTCTTTCCGAAGCGATTGATATAGAAATCTTCCAGAGAGTTTTCCTTGCGTTTGAAGATACAACTTTTCAGGTAGCTGAATCCCACGATGATCGTGGTTCCAAAGCCCATGTTTTTGATCGTCTCAAACTTCAGTGAAATCGGATAGTCAAAAAAGCGCTGTTTGAAAAAGATTCTGGAGAGACGGTTACGTCTCAGCATGACACGGTCGGTCTTCTCCGGATCGGGACCGCCTTCCTTCACCGTGGACGTTCTTCCTAAAACGATATCATCGTAGGCCGGGCTTCCCTGTGTGGGCAGCATCTTCTCCCACCATTCATTCACCTCAGGTACTTTCGAAAAAAACCGATGTCCACCCATATCCATACGATTTCCGTTATGCTCAACGGTTCTGGAAATGCCGCCGAACCGGCCGCTCTCCTCCAACACCGTCACTTCAAATTCATCTGAACGATCCAACAATTCGTATGCAGCCGTCAACCCGGCCGGTCCTGCTCCGATAATCACTACTTTCTTCATCGCGTACACCTGATTTTCCTTTCTCCGCATATTCGCCCGGCAGATTTTCTGCGCAGGGCAAACTCCGCCACTGTTTATTTTACCATAATTAATTCACTTTATCAAGTAACCCGTGATGAATTGCAAAAAAGCAGGTCCCCGATCCACGAAAGATCTGCCGACACCTGCCTCATTGCTTTTTTTCGGTTATCTCGTTCCCAATCTCCATCGTTTATGCTTGTCAGGTTGCTCTGCCGCAGCAACTTCTGCCCTGAACTTTCCACGTCTCTGACAATTCCGAATGGTCGCATCCAACCGCCTAAACTGTTCTTCCTCCCATTCTTCCCGCTCGCGGTCCAGATAATTAATTTCTTTGATCACCTTCCGGCTTACCTGTTCCGTGATCTCGTCCGTCATTTTTGTATATCCGGCATTCATCACCTCAAGAAAAATCTCCGCCATCAACCTTTTGAACTCCTGCATCTTCGGTGATTCCGTCGGTGGTGCCGGCTGCTTAGAACACATCTCTTCCGTCGGTGGAATCACCGGGACAGGGATTCCATCCGGCAGAAGGATCTCGTCCGGCCCCGGCATGATCCCTTCCGGTTCAGGATCCATCTCAATCTCCTTAAATTCGTCCGGAATATTTTCCCGTTTTTTCTTCTCCATCTCCTCCAGACACTGTCTGATCTCCTTCAGCTGATATCCCTGCTGCTTCAATCTTTTGATCGTGCGGAATAAATCAAGCTGAACCTCCGTATAATAACGATGACCAAGGT
>JAFQDI010000202.1 GCA_017416055.1 Lachnospiraceae bacterium | reverse complement strand
GGACACTGACTATAACCTGGTTCTTCTGGAGCCGGAACTTCCCAACATTATGACCGGTTTGGATCTTCGTTATGAGGAACTGTTTGAGGGGGGATTGATCTATGATCTGACGCCTTACCTTGAGGAGTATGCACCTGATTACTGGGCATGGCTGAATGAGGATGAGAAGAGACTGAAGGAAGTACAGCTATACAACGGAGAGATCGTGTACTTTGCATCCGGTGTTGAAGAACTGAACACCTGTTCTTACGGACCGATGCTCCGGAAGGACTGGCTGGATGAGTGTGGTTTGGAGATTCCCTACACGTTAGACGAGTGGGAGGTTGTTCTTACCGCTTTCCGTGATCGGTATGGCATTGCTCCTCTGACCGCGCAGAAACCGATCTGGAACGGCATGTTCGGTATGGCTGCCGGGACCGGAGCGATGGGAGGGTTTGGTTTTAGAACTTATCGTGAGAATGGAGAGATTAAGTGTGCACAGACGCAGGAAGAGTGGAAAGAACTGATCGTGACCATGGCCGACTGGTATGCGAAGGGCCTGATTGACCCCGATGTAGGAACGGTTAAAAAAGAAGGTGTTCTGACTAAGGCGGCTAATGGAGAGGTTGGTTTTGTTATTAGTGATGAAGCACTTACCACCAGAATTCCCCTTGAAACCTCAAAGATTGATCCGGAGGCTGAATGGATTCCGATCCCTTACCCTGTACCGAACAAGGGCGATCAGCCTAAGTTCACCAGATATGAGGGAATGAATTCTGATCATGCAACCGTAATTACCACCTCTTGTTCTGAGGAAGAATTGATCACTGCGATTAAGCTACTGAACTTCGGCTACACCGAGTACGGTAAGAATGTGTGGAACTTTGGCGAGGAGAACGTGAGCTGGTACTATGATGAGAATGGTGTGGTACAACTGACGGATCTGGTTATTAATGACCCGAAGGGAAAGACCAACGCGATCAACAAGTACTCTCCGATGAATGATAGTCAGGCACCGTCCATCAAGACGAATCGTTTTGCGGAACTGAGATATGAACAGATTACCGTTGATGCATTTGAAGTGTGGGGTGGAAATTCTCTGTGGTATGATAATTACATGATTCCCACCTTGAGATTTACTGCGGAGGATCTGGAAACCATATTAGACATGGAGGATAAGTTTGGAAACTTCCTCGGTACATTTGCGGCAAAGTGTGTAAAGGGTGAGCATGATATTGTGGCCGAGTGGGATTATATGATTAACGAGCTGAACTCCATGGGCTTGCAGGAATACCTGAGTATTCTTCAGGCTGCGTATGATCGAGTTTATAAGTAGAGACGGATCGAAAGAATAGTTGGATTTAAATGAAGAGTGTCAAGTCACTGGATCGGTTTCGGTGGCTTGACACTTCAAACAGTATGTTCATTCACCGATTGAGCATAAAAACGAGGAGAATATGATGAAAGTAGGAACAATGACTATCCTGTTCAGAGAACAGAACAAAACGCCGGAGCAGATTAGCCACGCGGAGTCTCTTCGTCGGATCGCAGCGGCCGGCTTTGAGTCAGCCGACCTTAATCTCTGTTTGCTGGCAGCACACAAGACGGGATTACATCTGGACAACTGGAAGAAAGAGGCGGATGAAATCATTAAGGCCGCAGAAGAAAGTCATCTTTCCCTGCCCCAATGTCATCTGCCCTTCAAATCAAAAAAAGTGAAGTGGCAAACCTCCGAGGAATTGGCGTACTACAATGAAATGTGTTTTCGCGCGGTGGATGTCGCTTCTTACATTGGTATTCCGTGGGCAGTTATCCACCCTGAGCGTTATCAGAACTCCGGATTCACTTCTGAGCAGAAACGAAAGAAAAACATCGAGTACTATGCTTCGCTGGTGGACTATGCCTTGTCGAAAAATGTGAATCTCGCGTTTGAAAACATGCGCCGACAGGGAAACGGCGAGGGATATTGTTTTCAAGCGGAAGAACTGATCGAGTTGATTGACTCATACGGTGACGATCGCATTGGTGCTTGTTGGGACACCGGACATGCCCATTCATGCTACGCGGACCAATACGAACCTCTTTTGAAACTGGGACCTCGTCTGCATTGTACACATATCAATGACAATCTGGGAGGACCGGGGGATCATCACCTGATACCTTTTTCCGGAGCTGTGAATTGGGAGAGTGTGATGAAAGCACTCAGAGAAATCAATTACTCCGGAGATTTGATTTTGGAAAGCTTTATCAATCGGAGTACGCCGAATGTGCTGAAGGATGACATGGCGCGGGCGGCGTATCTGGCTGAGCGATATTTACTGGAAGTATAGATCGGTGTGATTTGATTACCGATGTAGACAGATGGCAAGGAGGGATATCGATGAAAAGGTTTAAGGGTATATTTACTGCACTTCTTACTCCGTTTGGAGCAGATGGAAAGATTAATGAGAAGGTATTGGCGGAGCATATTGAGGCAAACATAAAACAGGGAGTGAGCGGTTTTTATGTAAACGGAAGTACCGCCGAGGTATTTTTGTTGTCAGAGGAGGAGCGAAAATACTTATACCGATTCATTAAAGAGGCCGTTGGGGATCGCTGTACGTTGATTGCGCATGTGGGCAGCGTCGGGACACTTCAGACGATCGAATATGGAAAACTCGCGGAAAAACTGGGATATGACGCCATTTCATCTGTGGCACCCTTCTATTATAATTTTTCGCTTGAGGAAATTAAACAGCACTACTTTGCGACCGTGGATCATGTAAACCTTCCCATGATCGTTTATAATTTTCCTAAATTTTCAGGGGTTTCTTTTTCGCGGGAAGATTTTGCGGAGTTTTTGCGGGACGACCGATTTTTGGGTATTAAGCACACCTCAAGTGACTTTTTTGTGCTCGAACAATTAAAAACTGACTTCCCGGACAAGGTTATCTATAATGGTTATGATGAGATGTTCCTTTCCGGAATTGCCATGGGAGCAGATGGCGGTATCGGCAGCACTTATAATTTCATGGCGGATAAGTTCATCAAAATAAAAGCGCTGTTTGATGCCGGACAAGTTTCTGAGGCACAGCGGGTTCAGCGCGAGGTGAATAAAATTATTGCAGCATTGTGCAAAGTGGGAGTTATGCAGGGAGAAAAAGCCATACTTACTCTTATGGGGTATGATTTTGGTAACGCCCGTCCTCCGTACAGAAAGTTATCCAAAGAAGATGTAGAATTCCTTGAGAGGTCGGTATTACCGCTTTTGTAATAGGAGGCTCTGCGATGAAAAAATATGAGGTAACGGCACTGGGGGAATTGTTGATTGATTTTACCTGCAGTGGCGTCAGTGCTCAAGGTAATCCCTCTTATGAGGCAAATCCGGGGGGAGCGCCCTGCAATGTATTGGCGATGCTGAACAAAATGGGTCATCGGACATCGTTTATCGGGAAGGTTGGAGATGACATTTTTGGGCATCAACTGAAAAACCTGCTGGGGGAAATGAAGATTGACACATCGAACCTTCGTATGGATAGGGAGGTGAGGACGACTCTTGCGTTTGTCGCAAATGATGAATATGGGGACAGGAGTTTTTCTTTTTACCGAAATCCCGGGGCAGATATGATGTTGAGAGCAGAAGAGATAGATGAGGAGGCAATTGGAAGAACCAAAATACTCCACTTCGGAACTCTTTCGATGACGCATAGAACCGCAAGAGCGGCAACAAAACGTGCATTGAAGATTGCAAAAGAAAGGCAGATATTGATTTCTTTTGATCCGAATTTGCGTGAAATGCTATGGGACTCATTGGATAATGCGAAAAAGCAGACGGAGTATGGGCTTAAGTTTTGCGATGTGCTGAAAATATCGGATAACGAACTGCAATGGTTTACCGGGGAAGAAGATTATGACAGAGGGGTCAGAATTATTCAAGAAAAATACCACATACCTATGATCTTGCTTTCTATGGGCAGGGAGGGAAGCAGAGCGTATTATAAGGGAATGCAGATTGAAGTCCCCGGTTTTATACAAGAAAATACGATTGATACAACGGGAGCGGGAGATACATTCTTTGGATGTTGTCTGCACTTTATTCTGAAGAAGGGGCTGAATGGTTTCGGAGAAAACGATTTGAGGGAGATGCTCCTGTTTGCCAATGCGGCTGCTTCCATTGTTACCACAAGGAAAGGTGCGTTGAGGGCGATGCCATCAAAAGAGGAAGTGGAAGAGTTGATTGCATTAAGACAGGGTTAGAGAGAAAGCGTATGAAGAGAGAGAGGATCATGATTACATCTGATCGGCTGACAGTAGAGATCGATCCATTGGGTGCAAATCTGACATCGATATGTGAGACTGCTGTTTCAGGGGAAAAGATAGAATATCTATGGCAGGGGGACAAAAGATATTGGGCCGGCCAGGCACCCAATTTGTTTCCTTATATCGCTCGAATGACGGATGGGCGTTATAGTCTGAATGGAAAAGAATATGAGATGAATATCCACGGATTTGCAAAGGATTCGTTGTTTGACCTTGTCTGTTTGAAGAAGACGGAGGCGGTTTTCTCACTAAAAGACAATATGGAAACGTATCGTCAATATCCGTATCGGTTTGAGTTTACTGTTTGCTATCATCTGTGGAAAAATCGGATTGATATCACTTTGCGGGTTAAAAACATGGATGAGAAAGAAATGTATTTCGGTATAGGTGGTCATCCGGGTTTTAATGTGCCGATCGAAAAGGGGTTTTCGTTTGAGGATTATGTGTTGGAATTTTCTGATGAGTGCCGTCCGAAACGGATTGGTTTTTCTTCGGACTGTTTTGTGGAAGGAACCCCGTCAGTTTTTACGTTGGAGGATAATCGCAGGATTGCGATGTCGCATGAATTATTTGATCAAGATGCGATTGTCCTAACCGAAGTGGGGAAACAGGTTACATTAAAAGCGAGAAATGGAGGGAGAATGGTTAGAGTCACATATCCGAACATGGACTATCTGGGCATTTGGCACACGCCGAATACAGACGCACCCTACGTCTGTATAGAGCCGTGGTCCTCTCTCCCCTCACGAAAAGGAATCGTGGAGGATTTGGCTCGTCAGCCCGGGCTGGTGCGTCTGGCGGCGAAGGAAGAATATGTCAACACATGGAGTATAGAGGTCGATGAGCTGAGAAATGTGTATGAAGATGTGATGGAATGTGTGGTTTAGTGAGCAAAATCAGGAAAAACAGCACTTTAATGTCACCCACTTCACTAAAGTGGATGAGGACGAACCCTTGCGACTTGCAAGGGTTTTTTGCTTGCGTCAAAGCGCAAAACATGCTATAATAATTATATATGCTCTTAAATTGTGTGATGTTGTCTACAAAGGGTAGGATGGAGAGAACGATGAATAATTTTCGTGAGTTATCTGCGAGACTAAAATGGAATATCGGTTGGCCGTTGGTGATTGATGCCAGCCTTTTATTGATGAATATTGCGATTTACTTTGTGGATTTGCGTTCGGGTATTCTGCTTACGATTTTTGTTCTGTTGATTTCAGCAATCACATTGCTGTTTTATTTTGTTCGCCGTTCCAGACTGATGAGGGATCTGACTGCGTTTGCCATGGAGTATATGGGCATTCAGAAGATGCTTCTGGAGGAACTGAACATTCCCTATGCGATTTTGGACAATAAAGGCGAGATTCTGTGGATGAATCCGGCTTTCCGTGACACGCTCGGCAAGCATATCGGACGCAGATTGAGAGATGTTTTCCCTGAACTGAAAAAGAAGAGAATTTTCCCCGTGTATAAACCGGCCTCTTACTCGGTAAGTTACAATAATCGGTATTATCGCCTGGATGTTCACATGATGTATACGGAGGCGGCGCAGATGTTGTCCAGCCAGGATATCCGTGGGGAGGAAGAGAACCGCGCCCGTCAGGATGTTGATCTGGAAAATGTAAAACTGGTGTTTGCCTGCCTGCACGATGAAACCTATCGGGTTGAGTATGAGCAGGAGCTGGAGCGAAAAAAGGCTGTTGTCGGAATGATTTACCTGGACAACTATGAGGAACTGCTTCAGGGAGTGGAGGAAGTGCGACGTTCCCTGCTGGTAGCGTTGATTGACCGACGGATCAATAAAAGCATCCTCAGCGTGGGAGGTCTTGTCCGCAAGACGGAGGCGGACAAATATTTTGTTGTGATGCAGAAAGAGCAGTTGACGGCATTGATGGATGCGAAGTTCCCTGTGCTTAACGAGGCGAAGGCGGTCAATATCGGAAATGATATGGCGGCCACCTTAAGTATCGGTCTTGGTATGGGCGGAGAGAGTTTGCTGGAAAATTACGAGTATGCGCGTGCTGCGATTGATATGGCACTTGGCCGTGGTGGTGATCAGGCCGTGGTGAAGGACGGTGAGACGATCACGTTCTTTGGTGGAAAGAGTGAGCAGACCGGAAAGACGACTCGTGTAAAGGCCCGCGTGAAGGCTCATGCACTGCAGGAGATCATCAGCAGTAAGGAGCGCATTATGATCATGGGCCATCGGATGATGGATATTGATGCGTTTGGTGCGGCGATCGGCGTGGTAAAGATTGCTACTGTTCTGGACAAGGAGGCTCACATTGTGGTCAATGAGATCCCCCCGTCCCTTCGTCCGACGGTGGAGCGATTTGTGAATAATCCGGATTACTCGGAGGAACTGTTGATCAACGAGACGCAGGCGGCAGAGCTTGCGGATGAGAACACGCTTCTTGTTTTGGTGGACGTGAACCGTTCCAGCTACTCGGAGTGTCCGAACCTGTTTGAGTGGATATCCAATGTTGTGGTGATCGATCATCACCGCCAGATGGCAGACAGTATAGAGAATGCGGTGCTTTCTTACGTGGAGCCCTACGCATCCTCAGCCTGTGAGATGGTTGCGGAGATCCTACAGTATGTGGGCGACGGTATTCGCCTAAGGCCGATAGAGGCTGACGCGATGTATGCCGGCATGATGGTGGATACAAATAACTTCATGAACAAGACCGGTGTGCGTACCTTCGAGGCGGCGGCTTTCCTCAGACGAAACGGAGCCGACATTACCCGTGTGCGCAAACTTTTCCGGGACAACATGGAAGACACCAGAGCAAAGGCAAAGACCATCAGCGATGCGGAATTGTTTGAAGATTCCTTTGCGATCAGTATATGCCCGGCAGACGAGCTGGAGAGCCCGACGATCATCAGTGCTCAGGCAGCAAACGAATTATTGAATGTGGTTGGAGTGAAGGCAGCGATCGTGCTGTGTGAATATCAGAATAAGATTTATATCAGTGCCCGTTCTATCGACGAGGTGAACGTGCAGATCATCATGGAGCGGCTGGGAGGCGGCGGACATTTGAGTGCGGCGGGAGCACAGCTGACGGATTGCACAGCAGAGCAGGGAAAGGAACTGGTGAAAGAGACAATCCGTGAGATGATTAAGAGAGGAGAGATTTGAGATGAAGATTGTATTATTACAGGACGTGAAGTCTTTGGGAAAGAAAGGCCAGACCATTGAGGTCAGCGATGGATATGCACGCAACTTTATTTTGCCGAAGAAACTGGGCGTGGAGGCAAATGCAGTTAATCTGAACAATCTGAAATTGCAGAAAGCCCACGAGGACAAGGTGGCAAAAGAGCAGTTAGATGCAGCGAAGGCGCTGGCAGCTGAACTCGCTGAGAAGACAGTTGAGTTGGCGGTGAAGAGTGGTGTTGAGGGAAAGGTATTCGGGTCCGTTTCCTCCAAGGAGATCGCTGTGGCTGCGAAAGCACAGTTGGGACTTGAACTGGATAAGAAAAAGATTGTTCTGGATGAGCCGATCAAGACGCTGGGAGTGCACAATGTGTCTATTCGCCTGCACCGTGAAGTAACTGCGACTCTGAAGGTACACGTGTCCGGAAAGTAAGGAATACGAGAGAGGAAATCCCTATGGATGAGGCTATCATTAAACGGGTGATGCCGAACAGTGTTGAGGCAGAGCAGTCAGTAATCGGAGCGATGATGATGGATCGCGAGGCGATCATGTCAGCTGCGGAAGTGCTGCACCCTGAAGATTTTTATTATCATCAATACGGAGTCATGTTCGAGGCGATGACAGAACTGCACAATGAGGGAAAACCGGTCGACCTGGTTACCCTGCAGGATCGTTTGAAGGAAAAGAATGTTGCCCCGGAAGTGTATAGTTTAGATATGGTCAGAGAACTGTTCAATGCAGTTCCGACATCTGCGAATGTGCGATCCTATGCTCAGATCGTTCATGACAAGGCAGTTTTGCGCCGCCTGATCCAGACAAATGAGCAGATTATGAATGACTGTTACGCCGGCACACAGAGTGTGGATGAGATTTTGGAGGAAACCGAGAAGAAGGTGTTTAACCTTCTGAAGGATAGTAATGCCACCGAGCATGTTCCGGTGCGCCAGATTGCGCTGGATGTGTTGGGAAGGATCGAGGCCGCTGCGAAGAACAAGAGTCCGATCACCGGTGTGCCCAGCGGATTTATGGATCTAGATTATAAGACCAGCGGTTTCCAGCCGTCGGATATGATCCTGATCGCGGCGCGTCCGTCCATGGGTAAGACTGCATTCGTGCTGAATATCGCACAGCATGTTGCATTTAAGAAAAATTTGTCCGTAGCGATCTTCAGCCTTGAGATGTCAAAAGAACAGTTGGTCAATCGACTGTTTGCACAGGAATCCCGCGTGAATTCGCAGAATCTGCGAACCGGAAATCTGTCCGACGACGATTGGGATAAACTGATTGAGAGTGTTGGTGTGATCGGCAATTCCAAACTGATGATTGATGACACGCCCGGTATTTCCATCAGTGAATTGCGCAGCAAGTGCCGTAAGTTTAAACTGGAGCAGGGGCTTGATCTGATCATCATCGACTATCTGCAGTTGATGAGCGGAAGCAAGAAGAACCAGGACAACCGTCAGCAGGAGGTTGCGGAGATTTCCCGTTCCTTGAAGGCGCTGGCGCGAGAGATGAACTGTCCGGTGATCGCGTTGTCACAGCTTAGCCGTGCGGTGGAGAGCCGTAACGATAAGCGCCCGATGTTGTCTGATCTCCGCGAGTCGGGATCAATTGAGCAGGATGCCGACGTGGTAATGTTCATCTACCGAGACGAGTATTACAATAAAGATACCACGGATAAGGGTATCACCGAAATTATTATCGCTAAACAGAGAAACGGCCCAGTGGGTACCGTAAATCTGGTATGGTTGGCGGATTATATGAAGTTTACCAGTGCAGAACTGCCCGGAAATTAATTCCGGGCAGTTTTTTCGTCGGCGATATTGCTAACCTCATCGAGTTTTGCTTTCACCGATTTAATCTGTTTATGTAATTCCAATAGTTCCTTGCGAGTGGATACGCCGAGTTTGCTGTAAAGATTACGACTGTGGTATTTTACAGTGGACTCTTTGATATTCATGTTTGCCATGATTTCCTTGGTGGTCACTCTGGCGATATACGCATTATAAATCGCTTTCTCAGAAGGGGTCAGTGTTTTCAATCCCATCATAAAGAACTCAATGCGTTCAGGATCGACGGTTTCGCTCTCGACAGGAGTTTCAAGCATTGTATCGGGGGCGATTGAGTCTTCCTCAGAATAACTCTGTGCCGATTCTACCTGCTTGACAATTTGAGACATTTTTTGGTACTCGTTCATCACAAGGTGAACGCCCAAAAGAAACAGTTCACTGATGATGTATGAGACAGAAAGCATTTCAAAATCAATGGTGACGAGCTGCTCAATAAACCATACACCGATGTTTACGAAAACCGCAATCGCGATGATGAAGGCATGAAGTGTGGTGTCAATTATTTTTTTGACACGGGCACGGATAATGATTGCCACCATAGCAGAGAAGTAACTGAGCAAATAGACAAGGTATATGGGATGAAGCGGTCCGTATATTTTGACGAGCGTAGAAACACCATTAATTACTTCGAAGGATACTTTCTTGTAGTAGACCGTTAAGATGCCGGGACTGGCGGTAATCAAAAACATGATAATAGAAACGCAAAACAGAATCTTCGGCAGGTCGTTTCGATAGGATGTGTTCGTTACGGCCAAGATAATCATTAACATCGACAACGGTAAAAACACTGAGCCGAGATAAGAGATGCGGTTTGCCCAAAGAGCCATTTGTAGGTTGGTGGAAACCGACAACAAAGTATAGCCCACATTTACCACAAGCACGGATGTAAACAGTGTGATAAACCAAAATCTCTTATTGCGGACAACACGAATACATCCCACCAAAAGCAGAAGTGAGAGTATGGCTGTGGCTCCGTATATGATTGACAGGCTGGCATTTTTTTCGCCAACCGCAACACATCCGGATAGATTTAACATAAAAAACAGCAAGATAGGCGCCCTTGCAAATAATCTCTTCATTTTGTTCTCCTCTGACCGTATTTGACCGAAAAATGACGGTCCGTCTCCGGTTTTTCTATACTTTTTTCGGAAAAACATACCATCCCATACTTTTAGTATGGGGACAATTTGTGTAGAAAACGGTACAATTATCATGCAAGAGTATAAAAGGAGGGTATGGTCTTGCCTTTCGAAGAAAGTTTAAGGGGTACCCCTTTAGTTAGAAATGAGGTTTCTAACTAGAGAACTCTGTCGACACGCCAATGAACACAGAGTCCGCCCCACTTTTTTATTATATCATAATGATTAAAAAATTTCAATTGCGAACAATGACTGGTTGATCATTTGTCAAATTTTACCGGTTGCCGATACGGAAGGAGGATAGCTTTTGTGATCAAGGAAAAAAGAATTGCCCCATACAAGATCGCACCCGACAAGAATGGAAATTGTTATAAGTTTTTCTGTGAGTTGTCGATGGCCCTTGTATGTACCACAAAACCGTATAAAGCAGAAACTCCGGAAGAGGAAATACGACTAGCCTGGGAAAACGAAGGAAAACGGCAGTTCAATCACTGTCAAAAATGTGGAAAATTGGTGATGGATGCGATGTACAATGCGGATGCATTGGAATGTGTGGCGTGTGCTCCGTGGGAGAACACGCCGGAGTATTGCAAATTCTGTGGGGCAAAAGTTTCCGGTGAGGATGCCATTTGTCCAAAATGCGGAAAACTTTTGATTTACGGAGGAAGAATCAATGTTGAACTATTACAAGAGTGAGAAGTTCATTCGGCTGTACGGTTACGGCATGGGGCCTTATGCAATGAGAAAAATAAAGGTATGTGCAAAATGCGGTCAGATTGCATCGCATCGCTCATGGGTCTGCCCTTCCTGCAAGAGACTGTTGACCGGCGATACGCTTTTCCGCTATTACAAAGCAATGCATGCTCATTGCCCTTCCTGCGACGTACTGCTCACAAAAGATGCGCAGTATTGTCCACAGTGCGGAAGAAAAGTGGCCCCGTAATTAATAAGAAAAATTGGGATAATCAAGGAGACCGTTATTTATGAAAAAAAACGCCATTTTGAAGATTGTTATGATGATGGTTGTGGTGCTGCTACTCGGCAGTTTTGCGATATCGGCATCAGCGGCGAAAGAGATGTTTAGGGAAGTTGGCAGTGTAGGGGTTAATAACGTTGTGGCACCCGTGCCCGGTCAATGTCCCGACTATAACGCACAGGTGGTAAATACAGGCGCTTATGAGATTGCTGAGATTAACTGGTATCGGGGACAAAGTCCAAATAATCAATATCTGGTTAATGCGTCTGACAGATTTGATTATGACACATATTATACGGTTCAATTTACATTACAGGCAAAGAGTGCTTATTCCTTTAAGACAGGATCAAGTGGGACAACAGCGGTGACCGGGACCGTTAACGGAAGCACTGCGAGTGTTCGGGAAGTAT
>JAFQDI010000201.1 GCA_017416055.1 Lachnospiraceae bacterium | reverse complement strand
GGGGGATTGGCGGTGCCACAGCAATTAGTGCACTGTATGGAGTGTTCAGAGGGATACATCTTCGATCAATTGGGGATTTACACATAGCGCATTTGCTGACTGAGCTTTCAATTGTCATTTGCGGGAGCATCATTTTTTTGATAGGGGCTTTTCGCTTTTGGGGGCAGCGGGATGAGAGGAGCGAGTACGAGAGGCATCAGTATTATCTGGATGCGGCAAAAGTATTTTTGATCACCGGATTGGCCGGATATGCGGTATCAGTATCTGTTTCTTGGAACAGATCGGTGAGTGATCTGCCGGTAAACTTTTTGATTGTTTTTTTGGAAGTGCTTGGTGCGATTTATCTGTTTTACGCATTTAAAACCCGTGACATCAATTTCAATTACACGGTGATTGGAGAGGACAAAAGAACATATTATGCCCATGTATTTGACAATATGAAAAAACTTTCCGGAGTTTTATTTGTTGTATTTCTCTTCGCTTCTATCCTTGGGATAGCACTCCATGGATCACTGATGCAGTTTATCAGTATTTGGCTGGCTTATTTGTGGTCCTGTGTGGGGCTTAGTTTAGAATATCTGTTCATCTCCTGGATAGAAAAACGCGCATACGATGAAGAAACGCCCGTCAGATTAAAACAGGCCACGGTAATCGCCGGAATAGCGATGTTGGTTAGTCGGTTGATTGTTTCGGGGGTAAATCTTTGGTATGTCCACGTGGCTACCGGAGATCTTCAACTGTATCCCGCCGCAGGTGCATACCTTGCCCGGATTAGTTATGCAAAGCTGGGGATGGGCTATTACTTCAGCGTTTTGGCTGCGTTAGCGCTGAGTCATTTTTTGATTCAGATCAAGCGGGGAAAAAAGACGTTGAGAGCGGTTCGGTGGGTTATCATCATGAGTATGGTAGCTTTGATAATGGATTTGGGGCAACGATTGTTCGTAGTGGTTGCCAGCGAAGCAGTTATGCAGTGGTACGCAGAGCACGTGAACTATTTCTCCTTTGGAATGACGGTAATCCATTTTCTTTTGATATGCAAGGCAATCAAGGGGCTAATTGATGAGTTTCAGGCAACGAGAACGCTGTGGATATTACCTGCAGTATGTGTTGCTGCCTTTGTGTTGAAGTTGTTTTTGGTTTCTCAGTCTTTTCTGGTAATTGCCACTGCGGCTCAGGAAGTGATGATTCTGATGAGTATGGCGTGTGGATTGTGGATGTTGCGGAAAATTAGATATTGATTATAATACAGGCAGTAGATATAAATCTGATTTTGCATATCTTGGAATATTGCACAAAAAACTTACTATAAGTTAGTGCACTTCTCTATTTTTGTTTTACATATTTCATTTTTTATGTTATTCTAGAATCAACAAAAAGAGTGAGGTGTCATATGTATAATGAACTCGATCATTTAAAACAACTCATCAAATCCGCTAATAATATCGTCTTCTTCGGCGGGGCCGGTGTTTCCACTGCCAGCGGAATCCCGGACTTTCGTGGGAATGGTGGGCTATACACAGAACCGGATGAGGATTCTTTTGAACGTCCGGAGGAGATTCTAACGGCGGATTATCTCTACCGCAAATCAGCCCGTTTTTTTTCTTATTACCGAAAAAACATGGTTTACCCTTACGCTGAGCCCAATGGTGCTCACGAGGCGCTTTCAGAGTTGGAACGACAAGGTAAGCTTACTGCAGTCGTCACACAGAATATAGATGGGCTTCATCAGGATGCCGGCTGTGAAAGGGTGATCGAACTCCACGGGTCCACAAAGAGGAACTACTGTGTTTCTTGTGGAAAGGAGTATCCTCTTTCCTTTGTGATGGAGGCGGACGGTGTGCCCCGATGTACACAATGTGGTGGAATCGTGCGTCCGGACGTGGTGTTATACGGAGAAAATCTTCCTTGGGATGCGTTCACTAAGGCGGAAGAGATGATTGCGGCAGCAGATGTGCTGATTGTCGGGGGGACGTCATTGACGGTCTATCCGGCAGCGTCACTTGTGGATGCTTTCGAGGGAGAGCATTTGATCATCATCAATCAGTCACCGACACGCTACGACGATTACGCAGAGTATGTAATCCGGGAGCCTATTGCAGAGGTGTTGCGAGACCTGGTGGAGGAGGAATAAGATGGCAAATAGTTGCGAAATGTGTGGAAATTACGAATATGATGAAGAATATGATGAGTGGACCTGCAGTATAGCGATGGACGAGGACGATATCGCGAGACTGGCGGAGCGCTCCTACAAAGAGTGCCCTTATTTCCAGTTTGCGGACGAGTATCGGATCGTGAGAAAGCAGATGTGAGGGCAGAGGGCTGACGCAGCTATGCGCCAGCCCTGCATCGAATTTTAGTATTTAGGAAAGGACAGCTACATGAAAGAAATCGATACATTGCTGGGTGAACTTACGCTTCATGAAAAAGCAGCTCTCTTGGAGGGCTACAAATCCTGGAAAACCAATGCGATTCCCCGTCTGGACATCCCTGCGATCTGTCTGACTGATGGGCCGGTTGGTGTGCGCAAAAAATCCACCGGAGTCGGGGAGGGTGCTCTTGGATTGGGGAGCCCTTATCCGTCCACTGCGTTTCCCACACCGGTGTGTATCGCGAACAGTTGGAATCTTAAGTTGGCAGAACAAGTGGGGGAAGCTATGGGTGAGGAGTGCGTCGCCTACGATGTGGATGTGCTTCTCGGACCTGCGCTGAATCTGAAGCGTGATCCTCGCTGTGGCCGTAATTTCGAGTATTATTCCGAGGATCCGCTGTTAGCGGGAAAGATGGCTGCAGCATTTACGAGAGGACTTCAGTCTACCGGGACGGCCGCCTGCCCGAAGCATTTTGCATTGAATAACAGTGAGAATTTCCGCTACATGGGCGATTCCGTGGTGGATGAACGTGCCGCACGGGAATTGTATTTGAAGGCGTTCGAATTATGTGTGAAGGAGTCTCATCCTCGCACCATGATGTGTTCTTACAACAAAGTGAATGGAACTCACGCATCCCAGAACAAGTGGCTTCTGACCGAACTGCTTCGGGATGAATGGGGCTTTGACGGTCTGGTGATGAGTGACTGGGGAGCGGTTGTTGATCGCGTCGAGGGAATCAAAGCCGGACTTGATCTGGACATGCCGGGGGGACTCTATGCGAACCGTCGGGCAATCATCGAGGCAGTTGAGAGCGGTGACCTGTCCATGAAAGAATTGGATCGTGCTGTGGCCAATGTGCTGAAGCTGGTGGCTGATGCACAGTTAAACGGAAATGCAGAAAAGAAAGTCCTGGAAGATTTACTGCATGAGCATGAGTTTTTGACGGTGAAGGCAGCGACTGACAGTGCGGTGCTCTTGAAAAATGAAGGTGTCTTACCCCTTAAGGAGAAGACAAAAGTGCTGGCGGTCGGAGATTTGTTCGATCAGATGTGTTATCAGGGATCCGGATCCAGTGGATTGTCACCGGCTCATTTGACAACGCCGCACGTGGCCTTTGAATGGATTCGCCTGAACTATACATTTGCTCGGGGCTATCGCGAGATGACCCATGAGCCGGACGAACGCTTGGAGAAGGAAGCAGTGGCATCTGCGAAGGATGCAGATGTGATTCTGTTTTTCGGCGGATTGACCGAGCTGTTCGAGAGTGAAGGCTATGATCGGGAAAATCTGGATATGCCGGCAAATCAGCTCAGATTGATTGATCGACTCTGTGATACCGGAAAGCCTGTGGTCGTGGTGCTGTTTGGCGGAAGTCCGATGGAGCTGCCCTTTGCCGATAAGGTCAGCGCGATTCTTCATCTGTTCCTGCCGGGGCAGACCGGTGGTGAGGCCTGCAGACGAATCCTTTATGGTGAGGCGGAGCCAGGCGGAAGATTGTCCGAGACATGGATGAAAACCTGTGCGGATATTCCTTTTGGCGAGCAATACAGCAAACGGAAAATCGAACAGTACCGCGAAAATATCTACGTAGGTTATCGCTTCTATGACCGCGCGCCGGAAAAGATCCGCTATCCATTTGGTTACGGACTCAGTTATACGGAGTTTTCCTACCAAAATCTGATCGTGTCCAGAGCGGATGGGGTGATTACCGCGACCCTTACCGTTACCAATACCGGTGAGCGGGCAGGGTCAGAGGTGGTTCAGCTCTACGTGGGAAAGAACGGCAGCACAAAAGTATTCAAGGCAGAGAAAGAACTGAAAGCATTTGCCAAAGTGTATCTCAGAGCCGGAGAAAGCC
>JAFQDI010000200.1 GCA_017416055.1 Lachnospiraceae bacterium | reverse complement strand
GGGCGCGCTGACTGACATCAACGAACTGCTTGAGGCTAACGGCTTCGACTGGTCCGACCTGATTGACGGTCTGGTAGATCAGGTTACCGTTGGTGATGCCAAGGTTGCTGTTCCCTGGGGACCTTCCGCTACTTCTTACTACTACAACAAGACCGAGCTTGCTAAGCACGGCCTGGATGATTTCCCCGAGTCCTGGGAAGAGCTGAAGGTTTGGGCAAAGGCTGTTTACGAAGCTACCGGAAAGACCGCTCTCGTTCTGACCGGTGATGGAAACAACGCTACCAACCTGATTCAGTCCTTCGGCGGAAGCCTGCAGGAAGCTGACGATCCCACCAAGACCAACTTGGATGCTGAGTCCCTCGTTACTTTCCTGAAGGAAATGAACGATATGGTTAAGGCTGGTTACATCAAGTTCTCCAACGACGGCGAGAATATTGATCAGACCGCTTTCGCTCGTGGCGATGTTATGGCTTACAACATTTCTTGTACCAACTATGACACCCTGCGTGTTGCTATCGAGGCTGCTTCCACCGCAGCTGAGAATCCCACCCCTTGGTTTGAACTGGGTATGAGCTGGAACTTCGGTGATGGCGGATACGGACAGTCTACCGTTGCCGGTTGCTCTTTGGTAGTTCCCGAGAACATTCCTCAGCTGTGGAAGAACGCTGCCGGCGTATTCCTTTCCTGGCTGGTAACCCCCGAGAATCAGCTGCGTTGGGCTACCTTCTCCTCTTACCTGGTTATCTTTGAGTCCAACATCACGAACGAGACCGTAATGAACGGTGTTTACGAGACCCTTCCTGAAATGAAGAACATCTACGATCACATTCTGGAGAACTACCAGATGAAGCCTCAGACTGTTCACTATGACGCTGCCATGAAGCTGGTTGAGGAAGCGTGGATTGCTATTTTCATTGAAGGTTATGACTTCGACGACACTTGGAACAACTGTGTTGAAGAGGTTGAAAACATCCTCGCCGGCAACTAATCGTTTCTGAGATTAGATTGTCGTATCGCAAACTGATTAATTGAGGAGGAGGCTGTTTCTCCGCAGAAGCAGTCTCCTCGCTTCATCAAAAAAGAGACAAGGACGATCGATTATGAAATTAGAAAAACCTCAAAAAGCTGTATATAAGACGAAGACAGTCTGGCGGCGTTCCACCGTTGAAGAGCTCCTTTGTATCGTTCCTGCGGTACTGATTATGGCCGTTTGTACCTATTATCCGCTCTTCAGACTGTTCTACATTACATTCACTGACTGGAACATGGTAAGCCTCGACTACAACATGGTGGGATGGAAGAACTGGCAGTGGTTCTTTGAGAATATTGAGAAGAGCCATTTCTTAGACTCCCTCTTAATCACCTTCAAATATACTATCGGTTCTTTGGCAATTGGTCTGATCGGCGGACTTGCTCTTGCCCTTCTGATGAATCGATTGAAGAGCAGATCCTTCAACCTGATGCGTTCTTTTATCTATCTGCCTCACTATATCGCGATGTCTACCGGCGGCGTTATCTTTATCTGGATGCTGAACCGCGATTACGGTATCGTTAACAACATCCTTGAGCTTTTCTTTGGCGAAGGTGCCCGTGTTAACTGGCTGAAATCTAAGGACTGGGCGATGGTCTCCGTTTGGATTGCACACGGATGGCACTCCCTCGGCTACAGCATGATGATTTATCTGTCTGCCATGACCGGTATTGATCCCGGATATTACGAAGCAGCTTCTTTGGACGGTGCTAACCGTTTTCAGAAGTTCTTCCGCATCACAGTTCCGCTTTTGACTCCGATTATGCAGTTCCTGTTTGTAACGCAGTTTTTGGGCTCCATGAAGGCGTTCAACATTATCGATATCTTGACTCAGGGCGGTCCTCTCCGCGCGACCGAGGTGCTGACCTATTTGATTTACGACTTAGGTTTCGTGCGATATCGATTTGACCGGTCTTCGGTTATTTCCACCGTTTTCTTCTTTATTCTGCTGATCTTTACAGTTGCTACCATGCAGTGGTCTGAGAAGAAAGTCGTTTACGATGCATAAAGGAGGTACTATCATGAACGCAAAAGCAAAGAAAAAAGCCTCCAAAAAGGCATTCAAAGGCTTCACCACACAGGATAAGATCCTGTATCATCTTCAGACATTTGGTGCTATCTTTGTCACTCTCCTGATGTTGTTCCCGATCTGGATCATCATCAAAACAGCGACCACCGAAGGAAAAGTATTGCTGAATACCAGCCCGAATATCCTGCCTACATCCTTCACTCTGGCAAATTTTGCGGAGGCTTGCCGCCGGGTTCCCCTGTTTCTGTACATCGGAAACACCTGTATCGTTACCGCAATCGTTATGACTTCCAAGATTTTCTTCGGAACCCTGGCTGCATACGGTTTTGCCCGCGGAAAGTTCCCCGGCAGAGATATCATCTTCTACATCATTCTGGGTGCGATGATGATTCCCCACCAGTGTACCTTCATTCCCGTTTATACCATGATGGCGAAGTTAAAGCTGGTTAACACCCTGTGGGGCCTAGCATTCCCCAGCCTGATCGCTGCACGTTTCATCTACATGTTACGTCAGTCCTTTAAGTCTGTAGACCAGAGTTACGTCTATGCAGGCCGCATCGATGGTCTGGGCACCATGGGCAGCATTTGGCACATCATGGTTCCCATGTGTAAGGCTACTCTGATCACCGTTGCCCTGAACACCTTCGTAAGCGAGTGGAACAACTACTTCTGGCCGAAGATCATTGCTCAGAGTGACAAAGCAAGAACCGTTACCACCGGTCTGGTTCAGCTTCGTGAGTCCTTCGGCGGAACAGAGACTTGGATGAACTACAACATCACCATGTCCGGTGCGATCATCACATTGATCCCCGCAGTTGCAATGTTCTTCTTGTTCCAGAAGTATATGATCAAGGGTTATGCAAAGACTGCGATGAAGTAAGATTTTGGAGTGTATTGAATGAAGCATTACTTATTCAAGGACGTTCCCAAGGGAAAGCGTCTCTCGTATTTCATTACATACTACAAATGGCATACTTTGGCGGCGGCGTTAGCCGTCGCCGTTGTCATTGTGGTGATTTTTTTGGCACTCAGCCCCCGCGATGACATCGCGATTCTCTGGGTCAGCGACGACTATGACATCGTTGCAGAATCCGTTTTCCGCGACAAGCTCAAGGAGCTTCCGTGGGATCTGAATGCAGACGGTTATATCCGCCCGGCCTCCCAATATATCGACATCACGGACAATCCGGACAATATGCAGGAAGAAGAGCGCATGGCCATGGTTGGTCTGCTCTCCGCCCACACGTTCAACGTGTTTCTGTTAGACGAAGTTGCCTTGGAGCATTTCATGGAAATCAGCGCCCTCGGCACCTGGTCCGATTATGCAGGCAGTGAAGTAGAAAACGGGGATGATATCTTTTATGTATCCTGCAAAGATCTCCCCTTCTTTCAAGATAAATACTTGGAAGTCATGCAGGATTTTTATTTGGCGATCGCCGAGTGTCCCGCTGACGGTGAAGCATTAGAGGTTTATCGCAGACAAATGGATGCCTTAAAAATCATTACTGAACCGGATCAGGCACAGGAGGAATAGATTATGTTAGATAGAGCATTTAACCCGGACAATCCATTTTGGTCATTTTTAAACAAAGTCATTGACATCGCTGTTCTCGAACTGATCTGGATCCTTACCAGCCTCCCGATCATCACCATCGGTGCATCTTCCTCCGCATTTTGGAACTGCGTAATGCGTATCTGCGAGGATGACGAGGGGCATATCTACAGTGCCTATTTCAAGACTTTCGCGAAAACCTTTTTAACCAGCACCCTGTTGTGGCTGGTGCAGCTTTTGGTTGCGGCACTTTTGATTGTAGACGTATGGTTCTGCTTTTCCGTCAAGTCCGGCTATGCCAGCTTTTTGGTCGGCGGATTTGCCATTTTGGCGGTTATTTTCCTGCTGACGAGCATTTATCTATATCCTCTCGAAGGCCGCTTCCGGTTCAATTTTAAAAAGGTCTTGACCAATGCACTATTCCTCGGCATGAAGCACATCTTTTCCAATATAGCCATTTTAGTCATGCTTGCTGCCGCATTGGTTCTCTGCTACTTTTTCAGTAATTTTTGGGTGTTGCTCATTGTACCTATGGGTGCTTTCTATCTTAGCGGAAAACTTTTGTTGAAGGTTTTTGATCAGTACACCGACGAAGAAGAGGAGGAGGATCCCGAGGGACTTTCCGACATTCTTGACCGCCTGGACCAGGTTTCCAGAGATGAGGACGGTTCTCTTATTCACCACTCCGAATCCATTTGCAATGATCAATCCGAACGCGACAACTAACCTTTTGTTCTCAATCTGTAAAAACGCGAAAAAAGAAGAAGGCCGCCTGCACATTCGTGCCGACGGCCTTCTTCTTTTCCACGTTTATTCTCAATGTACTTCAACACCTTGTGCCTGAAAGCTTCTCACCGTCTCATCACTGAGCTTTCCGTCCCCAATCACCATGTCAACTTCCGAGACCGGATAAAACCATCCGGCCCGGCTGAGCCTCTCTTTGGATTGATCCATCAGTATAAGCATCTTGTCCGCACGCTTACGGAGAACCTCATTCAGCAACTGTTTATGTGAGGAGTCACAGGAAAATCCGGTCTTCGGACTGTAGGCTGCCGTTCCACAAATCGCATAATCGAACCGAATCTTATTCAGTTCCATCAACACTCCGCCGCCAACCACTCGCATCGTCCCGGACTCAATCTGACCACCCACAATATGTACCTCAACATTGGACACCTTCGCCAGATTGATCGCAACCTCCATTCCGTCCGTAAACACACGAAGCGGAATATTCGGAAGCATCTTCGCAACCATACCACAGGTGGAACCGGATGCCAAAAACAATGTGTCGTGCGGTTTCAGCATCTTCGCGACCTTCTGCGCAATGATCTCCTTCGCCTCCACATGCTGTGTAAAACGAATATAATAGTCACTCAGATAAGGAACTGCCGTGTGTACCGACTTCGCTCCTCCGTGAACACGGATAAGAAGCTGCTCTTCATCCAGATATCTCAAATCCTTTCGCAGTGTCACTTCCGACACATCCGGAAAGTGTTCTTTCAGCACTGCAAAGCTAATTTCGTTCTGTTGATTAACCAAATCTACGATCTGCTGACGTCGTTTTTCCATAATCATAACCTCCAAATGACTCTTCTCTAGCATACTATCTCTCTTGCTTTTTTGCAAGTGATTTTTGGCGTAATTTCACTAATTTTCTTTAGTTTTCCGTTCTTTTTTCTCTCATTTCGTCATTTTATTCACATTCCGCCAAATTCATGTGACATTCCGCCAAACGAAATATATTGACAAACGGTTTCTCTTTCGGCATAATATAAATACCAATATCATGGAGACATGATTTCTACTTGCAGGCAACACGACAAAAGGAGGCTCACATGAAAAAATCACTGTTATGCAAACTGGCACTTGGTCTTGTTTTGGTGCTTATGTTATCCGCATTAAGCGCGTGTACCGTGCCCGGAAACACGACCACGACCGAGGCTCCCGCCACCGATGCCCCTACGACTGAGGCACCTGAAACGGACGAGCCCACCACCGAGGAACCCACTACCGAGGAACCCACTACCGAGGCAGAGAAAGTGCTTTATAAGGTGGATGAGGGAAGCCCTCTCGAAACACTTCCTTATTACGATTATGACGAGTATAAGGATTACTGGAATATGGAAAAGGGTGCCGAGATGCTTCTGTTTAACGCGGAGAGTGGCGACGGATACGCACAGTACCTGACCGACCTTGAGACCGCTGGCTACGCACTCTACGCGGAAAATGAAATCGCCGGCAACCTCTATTCCACCTGGACAAAGGACGAGCTGATCGTAACCATGATGTATATGCCAAACTTAAAGAGCGTTCGCATCGTGGCAGAGCCCCTGTCCAATGGTTTAGCACCTCTGGAGTCCGAAAATGTTTACACCGACGGCGGCTACGAGAACCTGATTCTCCAGATCGGCTGCCACTACACCACAGAGAAGAACAACGGTATGTGCTACGCTTACCGCCTCTGTGACGGAAGCTTCATCGTTGTGGATATGGGACACAATCAGCAGTCCATTGCGGATAATATCTACGAAACGTTGGCAAAGTATGCTCCCGACCGCGACAATATTGTGATCGCAGCATTCTTTGTTTCCCACGCACACGGCGACCATTACGGCGGATTCTATCCCCTCACCGATACCTATAAGGATAAATTCACCATCGAAAAACTGATTTACAACTACCCCGGCATCGATAATCTTCCCGGCGAGGGCAGTGCGGATAAACTGACAATGATTGAGACCTACGCGGCAAACTATGAAGGCATCGAATTGATTGAAGCCCATCCCGGTCAGGAGTTCTATATTCGCGATGCGTATATTGAGATGCTCTACACCTGGGAGCAGTTCAGTTCCAACCGGATTCCTTATCTGAACAATAGCTGTATCGTGTTCTCCGTCACACTGGAAGACACCAAGATCATGCAGCTCGGTGACTGTGGTCCCTTGGCTAGTCCTCTCCTTGTAAAAATGTACGGCGAGTATCTGGATTCCGATTTTATCCAGGTTGCTCACCACGGAAATCAGGGCGGCACCGCGGAGTTGAACTATGCGATTAACGCAGAAGTCGTTATGTATCCCGCCAGCCAGTACAATTTTAACCGTTTCTTCTGGGAAAATCGTAATGAACCGTTCAGAGACGACGAACTGGTTTACGTTGCAGATACCAAAGCTACCATGATTCCTCTTCCCTTCGATGCAGAGAAAGTTGAGGTTTGGGAGATCTTCGACTAATCCAAGTCGTTCAAACTGCGAACTTTTTACCCATTAAAAATGCCCCTTCTGAGCAAACAAGCCTTTATCCGTTCGCTTGTCTACCGGAAGGGGCATATTTATGTGATGCCAAATCCCTAATTACTTTGCTTTCTTCTTTTTCGAGGAAACCACTACCGCAGCCACAGCCGCAACCGCAACCACTGCGACAACTGCAATCCAGCCGAGATTCGGCTTTTCATCGGGATCGTCGGGAGTGACGGTCGGTGCTTCGGTCGGTGCTTCAGTCGGTGCCTCAGTCGGGGCCTCGGTAGGCGCCTCAGTCGGGGCCTCGGTCGGGGCCTCGGTCGGTGCCTCGGTCGGTGCCTCGGTCGGTGCCTCGGTCGGGGCTTCAGTCGGCTCCTCAGTGGGAGCTTCAGTCGGTGCCTCGGTCGGGATCTCGTTGGATGCCTTTTCACTCTTACAAGTCATCGTCAGTTTGGCATTCTGACGTCCACAAGCCACGCCGTTTGCCGTATCTCCATTTACAATGTCATTCACCTGCACATCAAATTTAAATGTTCTTCCCTCAGCCAAGTTGTTCAGCGGAAGCGCAAACTCTACCACATAACCGTTTTCGCTCATCTTTGCCGCAGATGTAGCTCCTGCAAAATCATAAGGTGTTTTTCCATCCTTATCATTCTTGAGGAAGAAATTTCCATCTCCTGCCGCATGGATCGCGTACTTTAAATCTTCATCCTTAAACCAGCACTCTACTGAGTCATTTCGCCAATCAGCGCCCTCTCCTCTTTCAGAAGGGGTACTGTCCTTTACCTCTGCTGCTATGTACAGAAAATTGTCATCCCAAAGCAGATATACCGCAGCCTCCATCTTGGAATCGATCGCAGAACCCCAAGTATAGAACGAATCACTGGAGTCTAACGTCACCAGGGCAGAGGACAAATACATATCATCCAGAACACCATCCACCTCCGGCGTACCATACTTGATTTCTGTCTTCGTCCCACTGTAAGCTTTGACGTTTCCGCAAATTCCAGCGACCATCATCATTACAAGAAACAGTG
>JAFQDI010000199.1 GCA_017416055.1 Lachnospiraceae bacterium | reverse complement strand
GGAAGAATTGGGGGACGGGGTGAGAGAATTGATTCGGATGATTGACGAACAGCCGAAGGCGTGGAGAGACGGTGTACGCCCGCGAATTTTATTGGTTGCTCCGCCACATCTGGAAAAAGCCAAAGGACGAACGGACCTATGGTTAAATTTTGGTGAAGAAGGATTGAGGCTTTCTCATTTATTTGGCAATGCATATCGGCGGGTAGCACAGGAAATGCAGGTAGATTTTTTGAATGCAGGGTCGTATATTGGACCAAGCGAGGCAGATGGAATTCATCTGACAGCTGAGGCGCATATCTTACTTGGAGAGAAAATAACCGATAAGGTAAATGAGATCTTATTGAGTCAGGGGATTGCATTCTGATAGTTGACAAAAAAAGCCGCAGGACATATGATTATGGTATAAGCCATATGTTCTGCGGCTTTCTGTCTGGTGGAGCCCCAAAATTCATTCGATCAGTGATAGTTGGGAAGCCAATCTCCATGCGCTTCGATCAAGTCATCGCAGAGCGATCGGATGTCATCTATGGATAATTCCGCTGCGGTATGAGGATCTAGCATGGCAGCCATATAGATGTATTCTTTCTTCAGGGTAGCAGCTGCTTGGATAGTCAAAAGCTGGACATTGATATTGGTCCGGTTGATGGCAGCGCATTGCTCAGGAAGATCGCCTACATAGCAAGGATTTAAGCCGTTGCCGTCGATCATGATCGGAACTTCTACGCAGGCATTTTGAGGGAGGTTTGTAATCAGGCCGGTGTTCAGAACATTTCCGTGGATGCGGTAAGGCTCATCTTTCAGGATTGCGCGGATAATGTAGGATGCAAACTCATGCGTTTTGGTGTGTTCGATGCGGGAGTTGGTCAACAAGGTATCGCGCATTTGATTCCAGCCATTGATCTGCTTAACGCAGCGCCGGGGATACTCATCCAGAGGGATATTGTATCGTTCGATAAGCTCGGGATATTTATCTTTGATAAACCAGGGCATGTACTCGGAACTGTGTTCGCTGGACTCTGTTACATAGTAACCAAACTGACGCATCAGTTCCAAACGGACAAGATCTTTCATCTCTGTGTTGTACTTAGGATCGAAGGCGCGCTGCTTGATTTCAGGATAGAGATCATTTCCTTCGGTATCTTCCAGTTTTAGCAACCAAGCTTGATGATTGATTCCTGCAATCTCCCAACGAGTGTGGTCTTTATATTCGCTCATGCCAACGCGGTCAAGCAACTTTGGAACACACTGCTGAACTGAATGGCAGAGGCCGACAGTGCGGATGCCGGTGTAGCGCTGCATATATCCGGTGAGCATAGCCATTGGATTGGTATAATTGAGGAACAGTGCATTGGGACACCAGCGTTCCATATCGTTGGCATAGTCTTTCATGACCGGAATGGTTCGCAGTGCGCGGAAAATACCGCCGATCCCCAGAGTGTCGCCAATCGTTTGGCGAAGACCATATTTCTTTGGTACTTCAAAGTCAGTGATTGTACAGGGATCATAACGTCCGACTTGAATCGCGTTAATAACAAAGTCAGCACCGCGAAAAGCAGTTTCGCGATCCAATGTTCGTGTGATGTTTGCTTTTCCGTTAGCGGTACGATTGATATTTGTGAGGATCTGGTATGATTCCTCCAGACGAACCGGATCGATATCGAACAAACATACATCGAAGGAGCCAAGGTCAGGTGTTAGGATGCAGTCGCCGATTACATTGCGGGCAAAGACGGTACTTCCGGCACCTAAAAAAGTGATTTTCATAAAAAACCTCCTTTAATATGCATTTAGATAAAATTATTATATCAAGTGGGGGAGTTAAGAGGGATAGGATTATGTTGCGAATGCATAGCAGAATGTTGAAAACACCTTTGTGGGAAGAGAACACCTCATTACGTCTGTGGCAATTTGGTGAGGAAAAATGTGTGAAAGGACATTCTCATGGACCGGCAATGCGAAATCATTATTTGATTCACTGCGTGTTGGAGGGTTACGGCGTTTTTGAGTCAGGAGGGAAGCGTTATCGGCTCGGACCGGGCGATGCATTTCTGATTCGCCCACAGGAAATCATCTATTATGAGGCAGATAAGGAGAGACCATGGCATTACTGTTGGGTCGGATTCCAGGGAGTTGAGGCAGAGCAGGTGGTAAAAATGCTGGGCGTAGGCGACGATCCCATTCTCACCTTTCATGGAGAGGAAGAGGTGCGAAAATGTATTCTGCGTATGAAGGAAAATTTCGATGTCAGCGGAAGCCGTTTTGCTTTGCTTAGCGCCTTATATCGCTTTCTGTCGCTGTTGGAAAATCGCCCAATAAAAAACGAAAGACGGTATACAATTGCGCAGATGGCAGCCAACTATATTTTGGAAAACTACTCCTATGCGATTACAGTGGAAAAAGTTGCTTCGTATGTAGGGGTTCATCGAAGCCAATTGTTCAGAGAATTTAAAGAACTTTTTGGAATGTCGCCGCAACAGTATCTCATGGAGGTTCGGTTGTTGAAGGCGCAGGAGCTGCTTCAAATGGGTTTGACAGTGACTGAGACGGCTTATTCGGTCGGATTTAGCGATGCAACAAATTTTTCACGTCAGTTCCGGCAACATATGGGGATAGCGCCGGCTTTTTGGCGGAAAGGCATTCGGTAGTATAAACGGACAACTTCATAATAATGCATTGAAATCTCCACCATTTCGTGATAGAATGGTGGGGATTTTTACATCATGATATTTTATTTACAAGGAGAATTGACATGAATAACGATGTTTTGGCAGTTGTAGCAGGCGAGGCGATCACGAATGCAGATTTCGATGCATACTTGCAGAATGTTCCCCAGGAGCAGAGAATGTACGCACAGAATCCTCAGTATCGTCAGCACTTTGTGGATCAGTTGATTGCTCTGCGTGCATACGCAAAGCTGGGCGAGGACCTGAAGATCGACGAGACCGACGAGTTCAAGAAGATTATGGACAATGCGAGAAAGGATCTGCTGGCGCAGATGGCGATTGCGAAGACGTTGGAGAATGTGACCATCACCGATGAGGAAATTCAGAAGTTCTATGAGGCGTTTCCTCAGCACTTCACCAAGGGTGAGACTGTTAGCGCGAAGCATATTCTGACGAAGGAAGAGGACGAGTGCAAGGCGGCACTGGCATCCATCGAAAGCGGCGCGAAGACGTTTGAGGAGGCAGCGAAAGAGTGCTCCACCTGCCCTTCCGGTCAGCGTGGTGGCGATTTGGGCGAGTTTGGCAGAGGACAGATGGTGAAAGAGTTCGAGGATGCGGCATTTAGCGCAGAAATCGGAGCAGTGGTAGGTCCGGTGAAAACTCAGTTTGGCTATCATCTGATCAAGGTTGAGACAAAGAATGACGCGAGCGTGGCTCCACTCGAGGAAGTGAAGGAGCAGATTAGAAGAAATCTGCTGCAGCAGAAGCAGAACCAGGTTTATTCTGAGAAAGCTGCGGAGCTGGTGGAGAAGTACGTAGAGAAATAAAGGGTACCGTATGACGGTATTCCGGTTCGCCGGAAGAAAAGAGG
>JAFQDI010000198.1 GCA_017416055.1 Lachnospiraceae bacterium | reverse complement strand
TCGGGGGTGTCATCGATAATCAGATCAACTCCGGTCATCGTCTCCAATGTACGGATGTTTCGGCCCTCACGTCCGATGATACGGCCCTTCATCTCATCATTCGGCAGCTGTACAACGGAAATCGTCGCCTCAGCCACATGGTCAGCCGCACATTTCTGAATGGCGGTAACGATGTACTCTTTGGCCTTCTTGCCAGCCTCTTCCTTAGCCCTTGCTTCCATCTCCTTGATCATCTTCGCGGTGTCATGCTTAACATCGTCCTCGACGGTTTTCAGCAGGTACTCTTTTGCCTGTTCGGAGGTATACCCTGAAATTCTTTCAAGTTCCTGGATCTCCTTCTGATACAGTTCCTCAACTTCTTTATGCTTGCGGTTGAGTGCATCTTCCTTGGATGCCAGGCTTGCTTCCTTCTTTTCCAGTGCTTCAGACTTCTTTTCGATGTTCTCTTCTTTGTTTAATACTCTGCGCTCATAACGCTGAAGTTCTGCCCTGCGCTCTTTCGTCTCTTTATCCAGCTCATTCTTCGTCCGGATGGACTCTTCCTTCGCTTCCAAGAGAGCTTCGCGCTTCTTTGTCTCTGCAACCTTCAGTGCCTCATCTATGATTTCTCTTGACTTCTCCTCCGCCTTACCGATCTTACTCTCATATACACGCTTACGATAGGCTATAGCAAGAAACCAGGAGACTATAGCTGCAATAGCTGCAGCAATCACTGCAATGATAAACTTATCCACTACAGGAGCACCTCCTTCTCTATTAAATTTTCATTGTACGAGCATACAACAGTAAAATTCTATCCTTTTTTGAAGTTTTTGTCAAGTAGTAACTTCTGCCTCGACGGACTTTTCGTTAAATTTGCTGAGTTCACTCGCCTTTTTCGCCGGAAACTGCACCGCCAAGACCATAATATTCACGAATTTTTGCGTCCAGCAGATCGCAAATCTCCGAATTGTTCTGCAGGAACAACTTCGCATTTTCACGACCCTGTCCGATCTTATTCCCCTCGTAAGCGTACCATGCACCGCTCTTATCCACGGCACCAATCTTCACAGCGAGATCAAGGATATCACCCTCCTTGGAAATACCCCGACCGAACATAATATCAAACTCAGCCTCCTTAAAAGGCGGAGCGACCTTATTCTTCACGACCTTTACACGAACGTGGTTTCCGACCATCTCGCCACCTTGCTTTAACGTCTCCACTCTGCGCACATCAAGACGTACAGAGGAGTAGAACTTCAGCGCACGTCCGCCGGTGGTAGTCTCCGGATTTCCGTACATCACGCCGATTTTCTCACGAAGCTGGTTAATAAAAATCACTACACAATTCGTCTTGCTTACAATCGCAGTCAGCTTACGCAGCGCCTGAGACATCAATCTCGCCTGCTGACCAACGTGGCTCTCACCCATCTCGCCGTCGATCTCGGACTTCGGCACCAGTGCCGCAACGGAATCGATAATCACGATATCCATCGCTCCGGAGCGCACCATCGTCTCAGCAATCTCCAGCGCCTGCTCACCGTTATCCGGCTGGGAAATATAAAGATTCTCAATATCTACACCGATCTTCTTCGCATAGGAAGGATCCAGCGCATGCTCCGCATCAATAAAGCCTGCGATACCCTCTCTCTTCTGTACCTCAGCGACCATGTGAAGAGCAACCGTCGTCTTACCACTGGACTCTGGTCCGTAGATCTCGATGATACGTCCCTTCGGTACACCGCCAAGGCCAAGAGCCAGATCCAAACTCAAAGAACCGGTGGGAACTACCTCGATATTCATATTTGCCTTAGAGTCTCCGAGCTTCATCACGGAACCCTTACCAAAATTTCTCTCAATCTGAACCAACGCCGCATCAAGGGCTTTCAGCTTATCTTCCTTTACCATACTATACCTCCGCTCATTTGGCGAACAAATGTTCTATTCATACTATAACCGATATTTTCCCGCTTGTCAATGAGGAATTCGGCATTTCCTCACATTTTCTTCTTTCGCCGGCACGATCCCCCTCTCTGTATTCATTTTTTCACTCTCATCTGAATGTTTGGGCGATCCGCCCACGATACACCGGTGAAGAAGCCGCTGTATTCGAAAAAAAGACCGTCGCACACAGAACGGTACGACAGTCTTAATGGTAACATATTTTTGTGAAAATGGCAAGCCCTTAAAAAGCAGAGAGAGCTTAGAGGGGCTTCAAAACATTCTTTTATTTCCCTCCGGTCGCTTCCTGAGTAGGTTCGTCCCACGGTGACGGCGCAACCGTTTTCGTCCAGTTTATGGTCACATTTTCGGGAAGATCACTTATTTCCAACTCAACAAGGAATAAATGAATAGATACCGCCGCACTAAGAAATAACGGAGCATGGCGCTCATATTCGATATTCAGCACATCGTTTTCCAACGAAGCATCTGCTGCCTTATAATAATACCCTAGTTTGGGTTCTGTTGCTGACATAAAAATCAGCGTATGTTCAGCAAACCAGACTTCATCATATAATTCTACCGCAGAATTAAAGTTCTGACAAAGCACGTCTGTAACTGCGTCCTTAATCGGCATCTCATAGTCAAAATCAAACACGGTCCCGTATTCTTTTTGGAATTCTAACAACTCCGCACGACTGCTAATAATTTTCGGAGCAGGATTTTCTCCGGGTCCTTTACGGCGATATCCAATATTTCAACCAAAATTTGTCAATATTCTACCATCGTTCGCTATTGCTCAAACATTATAACTTTCTCTTTAAATTCAAACACACACCAAAGGAACCGCCCTTCCGTGTGTGTTCATCTGCGCTTCACCGATCAACCGGCTCCATATCAAAATACTCCTCTTTCAAAATCCCATAGCACAGTCTATCATATTT
>JAFQDI010000197.1 GCA_017416055.1 Lachnospiraceae bacterium | reverse complement strand
GGTGATTTTGTGATCCACATCGGCAATACCGCCGCGCACCTGAGAAATACTCTCGTGGTGAGCCTTCGCCGCTGCGCAGCCCTCCTTCAACAGATCGATCTTGTCCTGATTTGCCACGGAATTCGGCACAATGCGGATCGGATGAACATCGCCGAAAATCCGCTCACGCAGCCGGATATGCATGGGCGCACTGCCCTCGCCCAGCACTGCCGCCACCTTCTCCGCACACTTGAGAAGACCCGCCTCGCTCATATCCGAGGTGCTGGCAAACACGCTGCGCAGTCCCTTATAAATTCGTACACTGGCTCCGGAGATCACCCGGTCACTGATCGCATACACTTTTCCGTCAATCACGGAAATATCTTTTCCGTCGGTATGCTCCAAAAACACCTCTGCATAATCTGCACCGGTGGTCATCGCTTTCGCCAGAACTGCCTCCAACACTTTGGAGGATACTTCGTTCATACTCATAATGTAACGCTCCTTTCAGATGCTTCTTTGGATATTATAGCCCAAACCGGAAAGGATTTCAACTGATTCAGTAAGAAAGTTTATGTAAAATCTCCTATTGACAATTAATCCCTTTTACAATATGATATATCTTATCAACAAATTCTTTGGGTCATCTATCTCCACTCTTACCGCAAAGGATTGATTATGACCGCAAAAAATACACACATCTTTGATAAGGTCTTTAAAAAAATACTTACCTTATCTACGAAGGCTGTTATCAACTTAATTAACGGCCTTTTCGGAACTGACTATCCGGAAGACAGTACGATAACCTACAACTGGACAGAGTTTATGGATACGGAGCTGCGCCGCACCTTGGCTGACACCATTATCACCATAAACAGTCGATACAGTTATCACATTGAGGCTCAGCTGGAAAAGGACGAAGACATCGTTTTCCGCGTCTTCGAATACGGTTTTCACCATGCAGACCACAAACGCGCCTCCACCGAAGAATACCACGTACTACACTTCCCTGGACCAAAGATAATCTACCTTTACGCTACTAAAGATATTCCCGATACATACACTCTGCGTCTTGATTTCGGAGTACAGGGCTATTTTGACTATAAGGTTCCTGTTTTCAAGTATCTCGAGACCTCTCTGGAGGAACTGAATCAGAAGAAGCTGATCGTCCTGATTCCGTTTCAGCTCTTAAAGCTTCGCAAGCTTCTGCAAAAAAATCGCAGCCCGGAGAACTTACAGGCATTGCAATATCTCATCGAACATGATATACTTGATAGTATAGAAACCAACTATCAATCAGGTAATATCAGCATAAACGATGCCTATAAGCTGCAGCGTCTTACCAAGCAGCTCTATAACTACATCTATGCACATTATGCTGAGATGGAGGAGTTGAACGATATGACCGATGAATCTTTATTGCTCGATATCGATATTCTTGAGATGAAGTATGAAAAGAAGCTGGCTGAGAAACTACAGGCATTGGAAGCCTTAAACCGTGCTCTGGCCGAAAAGGACTCCGCTCTGGCCGAAAAGGACTCTGAAATCCAGCGTCTAAAGGCAGAGCTACAAAGATTGCAACAACGTTAACCATTTGAATGACCCAAAGACCTTTTGATGCTAATGCTTACCAACGAAATGTCCCCCTCCGCGTAAAAAGATTTGCACGGAGGGGGATATTTTCGATATTATATTACTCTGTTTTTACAAGTCCTCGGGCATCATAGAAGATGCTTCAACGTAGTTCGAATCAACAGCTCCATAACCATTCAGATCTGCCAGCACCGTCGTTCCGGCATCAAATATCTGCACGATTCCATCTCCGGCAATCTGCACTTCCTCCGTGTGGATATCCGTCTGTTTAGGAGCTTCCGTGGTGGGTGCCTCCGTAACCTCTCCCGAGGATTCTGCAGGCACATTCGGTGTACGCGATCCACAGCCTGTGATCAGTGACAAAAGCATGAATATTCTGAAAATGAGCTGCTCACACTCTCCAAGCGAAATCATGAGATTCCATATAACAAAGCTCAAATTGACAGCCTTTTGGGGCGCTGGCCTAAATCCGAACACAATTCGCACACCAAAGCCCAGGCCATAGACGAAATTATACATCTGGTGGACACCATGATTTCCGGCGATTATTTATTTTATACCGCAAAACAAAATGGCTCTTATTCCACTTTGTTCATCTTGCGGATATTTGATGACTGTGCAATCATTCATGATGTGAACAATAATACGTTTCATCGACTGACGAAATAAGGCCGCCGATTCACACCGGCAGCCCATACTTCATCTTTATTCATCTTCATCCTGCATCACATCCGCCTGCTCCATCTTCTGAAGCAGTTCGTCGTGCGTGATCTGCATTCCGTCCACCGACTGCAATCGGTAAACGTTTCCGTATTTCATCATGACAAACATAGGTTTCTCTTCGCTTTCCTCGGGGAGAAGCGGCACCATACCTCCGGTCACAGCCTCCGGTGATGCCTCCATCATCTCGGCCATGGTCAGGTCTCCCACGGTGCCCTCATAGCTGTAGTATCCTTCCGGAACGAAGTACCACATATTGTCCGCAATCGGCAGGAAGCCCTCGACCTGAGAGCGGTACAGCAGCCAGTCTCTCAAATAGCTTCTGAACTCCTGTGACCCGCCGGTCTCCAGCGTCCAGTCCTCAAGGCATTTGTTTAGTCCTGTCTCCGCCGTGCTCAATCGCTGCGCCGGAACCCAGTACCCGTTTATCACAAAATCGCGTTTATCGCTCTTCACCGTCATCTCAGCGAGCAGTGTTTTCAGCATCTCCGCCGCGATCTGCCCTTCGCTCATGTCCGGATTTTCCTTCGGGAAATAGTACACCACGTCCTTCGTCGCCAGCGGTGCTTCCACCTGTCCGGCAGTCCGAATGACCTGCACCGCCCAGTTCAGATACTCTTTGAACCAAAACCAGGTGGTCTCTGACAGTTCCTCTCCCAGCCACAGCTCGGTCTTCAGTTCAGAAATAAGTTCCTCCACGATCGCTTCAAACTCGGCCGGCTTGACGATCTCAGGCACCCGGATGCCCTCGATCTCATCGTGAAGCAGGTTGTATCGCTCGACTTTCTCCTGCACGGTCGTACAGTCACTGTAGTCCTCCGCCGGAGCGAAGACCTCCGCGAAGCTTTCGATATACCGTTGCTGGGTATCCTGCGTGCTGTAACT
>JAFQDI010000196.1 GCA_017416055.1 Lachnospiraceae bacterium | reverse complement strand
TCCAAGGTACTGCTGGTTACTGGACATCATAACACCAAAGGACTGTTTTCCCTGAAGACCTAAGTTCAGGTATGCCAGTGATGCCTCTGAATAAATACTGCTGGTAATCATAAATGCACTGGAGGTAATGATCGTACCCATGGCATTCGGCAGAATATGCTTAAATACCAAACGCATATCGGAAGAACCGAGTGTTCTGGATGCAAGCACGTACTCACGTCCTTTGTAGCGATAGAACTGGGAACGGGTACGTCCAGCCGTGCCTATCCATCCGGTCATACACAACGCCAGAACGAAGGTTCCGAAGTTGTTGCCGAAATGAAGGATACACAGGGTCATCACAACGATCCAAGGCACACCACCTAAAATGTCCGTAAAACGGAACATCCAAATATCCACGTCTCCACCGAAGTATCCGCCGATTGCACCGTATACCAAACCAAACGGGAAACAGAATGCAAAGGTACAGATACCCAAAATAAGGGAAGTACGAAGACCTGCAAACGCACGTTTAAACACATCAAAACCGGATGCGTCAGTACCGAAGAGGAAGCTGGGCTCCTCGCTATAACCGAACTTACGATAATTATATCCTCTTCCGTCGATGCTGGAAAGCTTCTTGGTAACCGTCTTCAGTGTCTGACTCTCCACAACGTCGATGGGACACTCATCGCTCAGACGAACGAAAGATTCCGGACCCACCTTATAATCATAGGTACACCAGCCGTTATCGATCCAGGTCTGAAGATCAGTTGCAGAATACGTTACAACATCTGCATCGCCATAAACCAGTGAATAGGTATCATAAACATAGTCACAGTAATAAATGATGGAGTTGTGAATACCTTTACGTCCGGTGCAGGACCAATAACCGAGGGAACTGATCTCACCGTTGTTAACAAACTTGGTTGCATCTGAAATGGAAATCGCTTGAATATCTTCCAGATTGGGCGCGTTCTCTCCCGCTGAAATCACTGCGCTCTCAATGAGAACGTACTGGAAATTAGACGTAGAGGATTTCACTTCAATGCAGATATTTCCGCGGAAAGTTTCCAGACCGTTTTCCTTCAGCAACGCGCTGATATCTACAGAGAGCGGGCTGTAATCTTTGGAAAAATCACGCAGCATGAGTTTCTGATCTCCACTGAGCAGATACACAGCGTACTCTCCCAGTTCAGAAGCGCTCACACCATTTTCATCGTCAAACACAACATCAAACTTGTAACCATTCTTTGCGTCAAAATTAACTGCCTTTGAGGTCATCACAGAGTTCTTTCCCTCTACCATCGCATCGGTAGCAAGAACAATCACTCCACCCTGTCCGTAAGGATTTGCAACATCAATGAGTGTAGGCTCCTCGTCAATCGTAATGCTGACAATCGCCTTCTTTACGGCTGCCACAGAATATTTATCCGAAACTGCGGGAACCTGATTGACCGTATCGTAAACAATTCTTTCTCGTTCTCTGGTGCCATCCCAGAAACCGGTACCGGTCTTAAACAATTTCGGAGCAAGGAAAGCCTCTGATGTGTTTACATCGGTAATGTTATGAGGAGAAATCATCGGAACAAAGATGGAAAGAATCACCAAAAGTCCCAAAATATATCCACCCACAACAGAAGCCTTATTCTTTTTAAATCTTCTGATAACATCTTTAAAAAATGTCGTCGGCTTTGTCTCCAACTTTTTATCTGTTACCCTTTTGTCTTTGTGCACGAGGACAAAATCATCGTCACGGAAGGTAACTGTATTCTTTTTTTCTTCCATTATTTCTTTGCCCCCACTCTGATTCTAGGATCAATGATACTGTATGACAAGTCGAGAAGTACGCTTGCCACCAAACTAAGCGTTGTAAAAATAGCCATATCGACGAACAAAACATCATAGTCTTTGTAATTCAAGGCTAAGATAAACAATTTTCCGATTCCGGGAATCGCATACAGAGACTCCAGAATCATGGAACCGCCCAGGATTCCGATAAACTCCGCCAAAATAGACGGGAAGATGGGAACCATGGCATTCTTCATCGCATGACGAATAATCGCCTGACGTCTCGTTAAACCTTTGGTACGCGCCAGCAACAGATATTCACTCTCCATCACTTCGCAAAGCTCTGCTCTTACAGATCGGCAGTAACCGCAAATTGAACCAAAGGACAGGCAAAATACGGGGATGATATATCCCTTCACTTTCACCCATGTGGTGCTGGTGTCCGCCGGCCATGTGGACGGCAGCCAACCGAGTTCATAGGCAAATATTTTCAAGATAAAGGAAATTAAAACAAAGCTTGGAATCGAAACACAGATCATAACCAACGTGGAAATGGTATGGTCAGTCATGGTGTTTTTCTTCAGTGCTGCCCAAATTCCAAGCAAAATTCCGATAGGCACGGAAAGAATAACCGAAATTATATTCAGCTTGATGGAGTAACCGATACGAGAACCGATAATTACCGTTGCGGCTACATTCGGCTGATAACGCTTACTGTAACCCCAGTCCCACTTGGTCAAAATATTTCTCAGCCAAGATGAATACTGAGTCATAACCGGTACCTGATAATAGTAATAGGCACGTCCATTCTGAGTGGGCGTTTTATACAAATAATCACCATACTCCGGACGCTCTTGGTCAAACCGATAGACATACCCCAAATTAACCTGCTTTTCAAAATACGCGATCTGCTGCGTATCTCCGCCGATCGGACGCTCGAACGGAAGCAATTTAATTAGTATAAAAGTCAAGGACAAAATAATAAAAGTTGTTACAAACGCCAATAATAATCTTTTAATTACATATTTTCCCATTAGGTGTCATCCCCTTGCAGATGAAAGGTGATGTGGCCAGCAACGCTAACCACATCACTTTCAATCAACAACATTCTTTTTTATTCAACTACAAATGCATCCTCAACGGAGTAGTAAGAAGATCCTACGTTTCCGTCCAAATCCATGGTATAGTAGAAGTCGAAGCCTGTGTAACCGGTTGCAGCGGTTCCCTCAGGAAGAGTTCCACTACCAACTGCGTAATCTGCTGCCAGATCAGCGGGTACAGTGAAGGTAACCAGAGTCACACCATTGCCCTTATCCTCGGTGG
>JAFQDI010000195.1 GCA_017416055.1 Lachnospiraceae bacterium | reverse complement strand
GGCTCATGGTTCCAAGTATCATCGTCACGCTGGTTCCAACGGTGCATGTTCCGATCCCAGCCGTGTATTCAAGGGCAAGAGAATGCCCGGACACATGGGTAGCGTACAGGTGACCGTACAGAACCTTGATGTTGTTCGTGTAGATGTAGAAAATAACGTAATTCTGGTAAAGGGCGCAGTTCCCGGACCCAAGAAGTCTTTAGTAACGCTGAAGGAAACTGTGAAAGCTGAGAAATAAAGCTTTCGGAAAGGAGGAATACGCAGATGGCAAACGTATCTGTTTACTATATGGAAGGACAGGCAGTTGGTACCATGGAGCTTAGCGATGCGGTGTTCGGTGTTGAAGTGAACGAGCATCTGGTACACATGGCAGTGGTACAGCAGCTGGCAAACAATCGTCAGGGCACTCAGAGCGCTAAGACCCGTGCAGAGGTTAGCGGCGGCGGAAAGAAGCCCTGGAGACAGAAAGGAACCGGTCATGCAAGACAGGGTTCAACCCGTGCTCCTCAGTGGACCGGCGGCGGAATGGTATTCGCAGTTAAGCCTCGCGATTATTCATTTAAGTTAAATAAGAAGGAGAAGAGAGCAGCGCTTAAGTCCGCTCTTACCTCCAGAGTAGAGGAGAACAAGCTGATCGTTCTTGATGAGCTGAAGTTCGAC
The DNA here is from genome assembly GCA_017416055.1 of Lachnospiraceae bacterium. Next base: position 10,172 of record JAFQDI010000195.1, on the reverse strand, counting down.
GAGATTAAGACCAAGAAGATGGTTGCAGTTCTGAACAACCTGAAGGTTGAGAAGGCTCTGGTGGTTCTTGATAACATGGATCAGACCGTGATCAAGTCCGCAGCTAACATTCAGAATGTAAAGACTGCTCAGGTTAACACCATCAACGTATACGATGTATTGAAGTACAACACCGTAGTAGCTACCAAGGCTGCTGTTGAGAAAATCGAGGAGGTATATGCATAATGGCAGACATTAAATATTATGACGTAATCCTTGAGCCCGTAATTACCGAGAAGTCTATGAATCAGATGAGCGAGAAGAAGTACACCTTCCTTGTTCATCCCGATGCAAATAAGAGCATGGTTAAGGAAGCTGTTGAGAAGATGTTCTCCGGCACCAAGGTTGCTTCTGTAAACACCATCAACAACGATGGCAAGAAGCGCACCAGAGGCCGCATTGTTGGCCAGACCGTAAAGACCAAGAAGGCGATCGTTCAGCTCACCGCTGACAGCGCAGATATCGAGATCTTCGCAGGTCTGTAAGAAGCTCGGAGGTGAAAACCTCAAACTATACGACTACACTTAAGTCGTGATAATTGAAAGGAGTAAATGTCATGGGTATTAAGACATATCGCCCGTATACACCTTCCAGAAGAAACATGACCGGTTCTGATTTCGCGGAGATCACCAAGAACACTCCCGAGAAAAGCCTGTTGGTTTCTCTGAAGAAGAACGCTGGCCGTAACAATCAGGGTAAGATCACTGTAAGACATCACGGTGGCGGCAGCAGAAGAAAATACAGAATCATCGATTTCAAGCGTAACAAGGATGGAATCCCCGCAACCGTAATCGGTATCGAGTACGATCCTAACCGCAGCGCAAACATCGCGCTGATCTGCTATGCAGACGGCGAGAAGGCATATATCCTGGCTCCCGAAGGTCTGACCGACGGTATGAAGGTTATGAACGGTGAGACCGCAGAGGCAAGAGTAGGTAACTGCCTGCCCCTGAGCAACATTCCTGTTGGTACCAACGTACACAACATCGAGCTGCATCCCGGCAAGGGCGGACAGTTGGTTCGCGCAGCTGGTAACAGCGCTCAGCTGATGGCTAAGGAAGGCAAGTACGCAACCCTTCGTCTCCCCTCCGGTGAGATGAGAATGGTTCCCATCGTTTGCCGCGCAACCATCGGTGTTGTTGGAAACGGCGACCATGCACTGATCAACATCGGTAAGGCAGGCCGCAAGCGTAACATGGGTATCAGACCTACTGTTCGTGGTTCCGTAATGAACCCTAACGACCATCCTCACGGCGGTGGTGAAGGTAAGTGTGGTATCGGTCGTCCCGGTCCCTGCACCCCTTGGGGCAAACCTGCTTTGGGCTTGAAGACCAGAAAGAAGAACAACAAGTCCAACAAGATGATCGTAAGAAGAAGAGACGGCAAGAGCATCAAATAAATTTCGCTGTCCACCTAAACCAATTAACCGTTATAATTTTAAGGAGGTAATCCAATGGCTCGTTCACTGAAAAAAGGACCATTCGCAGATGATCATCTGATGAAGAAGATTGATGCGCTGAACGCATCCGGTGAGAAGCAGGTTGTAAAGACCTGGTCCCGTCGTTCCACGATCTTCCCTCAGATGGTTGGACATACAATTGCAGTTCACGACGGCAGAAGACACGTTCCGGTATATGTTACCGAGGATATGGTAGGTCATAAGCTGGGTGAATTCGTTGCTACCAGATCCTACAGAGGACATGGAAAAGACGAGAAGAAGTCAAGACGCTAAGAGTTAGTGAAAGGAGGTTTTATCCATGGCAAAAGGACATCGTTCCCAAATTAAAAGAGAGAGAAATGCCCAGAAGGATACTCGCCCTTCAGCTAAGCTGTCTTACGCAAGAGTTTCCGTTCAGAAGGCATGTTTCGTATTAGATGCCATTAGAGGCAAAGATGTGCAGACTGCACTTGGTATTGTTACTTACAATCCCAGATATGCGTCCGCACTGGTTAAGAAGCTGCTGGAGTCCGCTGTGGCAAACGCAGAGAACAACAACGGCATGAAGGTTGAAAACCTGTACGTTGAGGAGTGCTACGCTAACCAGGCGCCTACAATGAAGAGAATCAAACCGAGAGCACAGGGAAGAGCTTACCGCATCGAGAAGCGCATGAGCCACATCACCGTTGTGCTGAATGAAAGATAAGGAGGGCCAACATGGGACAGAAAGTTAATCCTCATGGTTTAAGAGTCGGCGTGATCAAAGATTGGGATTCCAAGTGGTACGCTGAGGCAGATTTTGCTGATAACCTGGTTGAGGACAATCAGATCAGAAAATATCTGAAGAACAAGTTATATAGCGCAGGCGTTTCCAAGATCGAGATCGAGCGTGCGTCTGACCGCGTTAAGGTAATTATCCACACCGCAAAGCCCGGTATCGTAATCGGTAAGGGTGGCGCAGAGATCGAGAAGCTTAAAGGTGAGGTTCAGAAGCTGACTTCCAAGAAGCTGTTCATCGATATCAAAGAAATCAAGAGACCTGACAGAGAGGCTCAGCTGGTTGCTGAGAACATCGCTGCTCAGCTGGAGGGTCGTGTATCCTTCAGACGTGCAATGAAGTCCACCATGTCCAGAACCATGAAGTCCGGCGCTAAGGGTGTTAAGGCTATGTGTTCCGGTCGTCTGGGTGGAGCTGATATGGCTCGTACCGAGTTCTACGTAGAGGGTACTGTACCGTTGCAGACCTTACGTGCAGATATTGACTATGGTTTCGCTGAGGCAAACACCACTTACGGCAAGGTTGGCGTAAAGGTATGGGTTTACAAGGGCGAAGTTCTTCCTGCTAAGGCAGCTAAGGAAGGAGGAAATCGATAATGTTAATGCCTAAGAGAGTTAAACGTCGTAAGCAGTTCCGTGGTTCTATGGCTGGAAAGATTTCCAGAGGTAACACCATTACCCACGGCGAGTACGGTCTTGTGTCTATGGATCCGGCTTGGGTTAAGTCCAACCAGATCGAGGCAGCCCGTGTTGCTATGACCCGTTATATCAAGCGTGGTGGTAAGGTTTGGATCAAGATTTTCCCTGACAAGCCTGTAACCGCAAAACCTGCTGAGACCCGTATGGGTTCCGGAAAGGGTACCCTGGAGTACTGGGTAGCTGTTGTTAAGCCGGGCCGTGTACTGTTCGAGATTGCAGGCGTACCCGAGGAAGTTGCTAGAGAGGCATTGCGTCTGGCTATGCACAAGCTGCCTGTAAGATGCAAGATCGTCTCCAAGGCGGATTTAGAAGGCGGTGATAAGTGAAGAGTAATAAGTATGTAAAAGATTTGCAGGCAAAGACAACTGCTGAGCTGAATACTGAGCTGGTAGCAGCAAAGAAGGAACTGTTCAACCTGAGATTCCAGAATGCCACCAATCAGCTGGATAACACTGGACGGATTAAGGAAGTTCGCAAGAACATCGCGAGAATTCAGACTGTTATCGCACAGAAGGCATCTGTTGCTGAATAACGAAAGGAGTTAGTACCGTGGAAAGAAATTTGAGAAAAACCCGTACAGGTAAAGTTGTCAGCGACAAAATGGATAAGACTATTGTGGTTGCTGTCGTAGACCATGTTAAGCATCCTTTGTACGGCAAGATCGTGAAGAGAACCTACAAGCTGAAGGCACACGATGAGAACAATCAGTGTGGCATTGGCGATACCGTTAAGGTAATGGAGACCAGACCGCTGTCTAAGGATAAGAGATGGAGACTGGTTGAGATCATCGAGAAGGCAAAATAATTTGCTGCTTTATTTCAACCGAAAGGAGAATAATCATGATTCAGCAGGAAAGTAGACTGAAGGTGGCTGACAACACCGGTGCGAAAGAGCTTCTTTGCATCCGTGTTATGGGCGGTTCCACCAGAAGATATGCCAACATTGGCGATATCATCATCGCTTCGGTCAAAGATGCAACACCCGGTGGCGTTGTAAAGAAGGGCGATGTAGTGAAGGCTGTTGTTGTTCGTACGGTTAAGGGTGCTCGTCGTAAGGACGGTTCCTACATCAAGTTCGATGAGAACGCAGCTGTTATTATCAGAGAAGATAAGACTCCCAGAGGAACCCGTATTTTCGGACCCGTAGCAAGAGAGCTGAGAGAGAAGCAGTTCATGAAGATCGTTTCTCTGGCTCCCGAAGTATTATAGGAGGAGCGCGAAATGATGAAGATTAAGAAAGGCGATACCGTTAAGGTTATCGCAGGCAAGGATAAGGGCAAAGAGGGCAAGGTTATCCTGGTTGACCAGAAGAACGGCCGCGTAGTCGTTGAGGGTATCAACATGGTGACCAAGCACACCAAGCCCAGTGCTGCTAATCAGAATGGCGGCATCGTAAATAAGGAGGCTGCAATCGACATTTCCAACGTTATGTATGTTCATAACGGCAAGGCGGTTAGAGTTGGTTTCAGCGTTCAGGATGGCAAGAAGGTTCGTGTTGCAAAGGTTGAGCCCGGCGTAACCGAGATCATCGGCTAATGTGAGGAAGGAGGAACGTAATGAGCAGATATAAAGAGTTATATGAAAACGAAATCGTTGAAGCTATGACGAAGAAGTTTGGCTACAAGAATGTTATGGAAGTTCCGAAGCTCGCAAAGGTCGTTGTTAACATGGGTGTTGGCGAGGCGAAGGAAAATGCAAAGCTTCTGGATGCTGCAATCAAGGACATGGAGATGATCACCGGTCAGAAGGCAGTAGCTACCAAGGCTAAGAAGTCTATTGCAAACTTCAAGCTCCGTGAAGGTATGGCAATCGGCTGCAAGACCACCCTTAGAGGCGAGAAGATGTACGAGTTTGTTGACCGTCTGGTTAACCTGGCACTTCCTCGTGTACGTGACTTCCGCGGTGTAAATGCAAACGCATTCGACGGCAGAGGTAACTACGCTCTGGGTATTAAGGAGCAGTTGATCTTCCCTGAAATCGAGTACGATAAGGTTGACAAGGTAAGAGGAATGGACATCATCTTCGTTACCACTGCAAACACTGACGAGGAAGCTCGTGAGCTGTTGACCCTGTTCGGCATGCCTTTTCAGAAATAATTAGGAGGAAAAATTCATGGCTAAGACTTCAATGAAGATTAAGCAGCAGCGTCCCGCAAAGTTCTCCACCAGAGAATATACTCGTTGCCGTATTTGCGGTCGTCCCCACGCTTATCTGAGAAAATACGGAATTTGCAGAATTTGCTTCCGTGAGTTAGCATATAAAGGACAGATCCCGGGTGTAAAGAAGGCATCCTGGTAATCAAAGAGTCCAATTAATAAGGAGGAAAAATTCATGGCAGTTGTGAGTGATCCTATTGCAGATATGCTTACAAGAATCCGTAATGCGAATACTGCAAAGCACGATACAGTTGATGTTCCCTCTTCCAAGATGAAGCTGGCTATCGCTAACATTCTGGTAGACGAGGGATATATTGCAAAATATGAACTGGTAGACGAAGGCGCATTCCAGACCATCCACATCACCTTAAAGTATGGTGTGGATAAGAACGATAAGGTTATCTCCGGTCTGAAGAGAATTTCCAAGCCTGGCCTTCGTGTATACGCTGGCGCAGAGGAGCTTCCCAAGGTTCTGGGCGGCCTCGGTATCGCTATCGTTTCCACCAACAAGGGTGTTATGACTGACAAAGAGGCTCGCAAGCAGAATATCGGCGGCGAGGTTCTGGCATACGTTTGGTAATTCAAACGCACTAATTTAGAATTTATGGAGGTACGGGCATGTCACGTATAGGAAGAATGCCAATCGCGATCCCTGCAGGTGTTACCGTAGAGGTTGCAGAAAATAATAAGGTTACCGTTAAGGGACCTAAGGGAACTCTGGAGAGAGTTCTGTCTAATGAGTTGACCGTTAAGGTTGAGGGTGCTCAGGTAGTAGTTGAGCGTCCTAACGATCTGAAGAGAATCAAGTCCCTTCACGGACTGACCAGAACTCTGATCAACAATATGATCGTTGGTGTTACCACCGGCTATCAGAAGGTTCTGGAGATCAATGGTGTAGGTTACCGTGCACAGAAGTCCGGCAAGGTGCTTACCCTGTCACTTGGTTACTCCCATCCGGTTGAGATGGTTGACCCTGAGGGTATCGAGTCCATCTGCGAAGGTCAGAACAAGATCATCGTAAAGGGTATCGACAAGGAGAAGGTTGGCCAGTATGCTGCTGATATCAGAGATAAGAGACGTCCTGAGCCTTATAAGGGCAAGGGTATCAAGTACTCTGATGAGGTAATCAGACGTAAAGTCGGTAAGACCGGTAAGAAATAATAAAGGAGGAGTGGCAAAATGATTAGCAAGAAATCAAGTACCGATGTTCGCAGAAAGAAGCATAGAAGACTGCGTAACTACCTGAGCGGAACCTCAGAGAGACCCCGCTTGGCTGTGTTCAGAAGCAATAATCATATGTACGCTCAGATTATCGACGATACCGTTGGTAATACTCTGGTAGCTGCTTCCACCGTTGAGAAGGAAATCTCCGCAGAGCTGGAGTACACCAACAACGTTGAGGCTGCAGCATATGTTGGAACTGTTATTGCAAAGCGTGCTCTTGAGAAGGGTATCACCACTGTGGTATTCGACAGAGGCGGTTTCATTTATCAGGGCAAGATTAAGGCTCTGGCAGATGCAGCAAGAGAAGCTGGTCTGGAATTCTAAGCAGGAGGAGAACAACACATGAAGCGTACTATTATTGATGCTAAAAGCTTAGAGCTGAACGATAAAGTCGTAGCCATCAAGCGTGTAACCAAGGTTGTTAAGGGTGGACGTAACTTCCGCTTTTCAGCTCTGGTTGTTGTCGGTGACGGCAACGGACATGTAGGCGCTGGTATCGGTAAGGCGGCAGAAATTCCGGAAGCTATCCGTAAGGGTAAAGAGGATGCTGCAAAGAACATGATTACAGTGCCGATTGATGAGAACAAGAGTATCACCCATGACTTCATCGGTAAGTTCGGAAGTGCTTCCGTACTGATGAAGAAAGCTCCCGAAGGTACCGGTATCATCGCTGGTGGTCCCGCACGTGCCGTAATCGAGCTGGCTGGTATCGAGAACATTCGTACCAAGTCCCTGGGCTCCAACAACAAGCAGAACGTAGTTCTTGCAACTCTGGCAGGTCTTGCAGCACTGAAGACCCCCGAGGAAGTTGCAAAGAGCCGCGGCAAGTCTGTTGATGAGCTGTAAAGGAGGGTATTGACATGGCAAAGTTGAAAGTAACATTGGTGAAGTCACCGATCGGTGCCGTTCCCAAGCATAGACAGACCGTTGAGGCACTTGGCCTTAGAAAGCTGAACAAGACGGTTGAATTACCGGATAACGAGGCTGTCAGAGGAATGCTCTGGCACGTTAAGCATCTGGTAAAAGTTGAAGAGATCTAATATACTAGAAGGAGGTGCAAGTGATGGATTTATCTAGATTACAGCCCGCTGATGGCGCTACCCACAGCAGCAATTTTAGAAGAGGTCGTGGCCATGGATCTGGAAACGGAAAGACCGCTGGTAAGGGCCATAAAGGTCAGAAGGCACGTTCCGGAGCTCCCAGACCCGGTTTTGAGGGCGGACAGATGCCTCTGTACAGACGCATCCCTAAGCGCGGATTCACCTGCAGAAATTCCAAAACCATCGTTGGAATCAATGTTTCTGCACTCGAGTGCTTCGAGAATGATACCGTAGTAACCGTAGAGACTCTGCTGGAGACCGGTATCGTTAAGAATCCCAGAGATGGCGTTAAGATCCTTGGAAATGGTGAGCTGACCAAGAAGCTGACCGTGAAAGTAGACGCATATAGTGAAGGAGCAAAGGCAAAGATCGAAGCATGCGGCGGAACCTGCGAGGTGATCTGACATGCTGAAAACATTGCGTAATGCTCTCCGGGTTGAAGAAGTCCGGAAAAGACTGTTGTATACTTTCTTCGTAATTTTGGTTGTACGTTTTGGTTCTGAGCTGCCGATTCCCGGCGTAGACAGAAAATATCTGGCTGAGCTCTTTAGCAATACTTCAATCGACGCATTTAACTTCTTTGATGCAATGACAGGCGGTTCCTTCGCGAGCTGCTCTGTCTTTGCACTGAGTGTTACCCCTTACATTAATGCATCCATTATTATGCAGCTGTTAACCATTGCTATTCCTAAACTGGAAGAGATCCAGAAGGATGGCGAGGAAGGCAAGAAGAAGATCACCCGTTGGACCCGTTATGCGACGATTATTCTGGCATTGATTGAGGCAACTGCGATGGCGATCGGATTTGGAAACAGCCTGATCGTAAACTATACCTGGTACAACGTTATTCTGGTTGTACTGACCATGGTTGGTGGTTCCGCACTGCTGATGTGGATCGGTGAGCAGAATACCGAGCACGGTATCGGAAGTGGTATTTCCGTAATCCTGCTGGTAAACATTCTGGCACGTATCCCCACCGATTTCGTAACCCTGTACAATGCATTTGTTAAGGGTGAGAATATTCTGGTAGCATTAATTGCAATCGTGATCATTCTTGCAGTGATCATTGGAATGGTAGCGTTCGTTGTTCTCTTGTCCGACGGAACCAGAAAGATTCCGGTTCAGTACGCAAAGAGAGTTCAGGGACGCAAGACGGTTGGCGGACAGACTTCCAACATTCCGCTTAAGGTCAACACAGCAGGTGTTATCCCTGTAATCTTCGCTTCCTCTTTGATGTCCTTCCCGGCAGTGATCGCACAGTTCTTTACTGTAGATTACACCACTGTGGGCGGCAAGATTCTGTTGGCTTTACAGTCCTCCAGCTGGTGCAGATTTACCAAAGACGCTTGGTATTATTCCTTTGGTCTGCTGGTATATATCGCATTGATCTACGGATTCGCATATTTCTACACCTCAGTTACGTTTAACCCGAACGAGGTTGCAGAGAATATGAAGAAGCAGGGCGGATTTGTTCCCGGTATTCGTCCCGGAAAGCCTACCGCTGAGTATTTGAACCACATTCTGAACTATCTGGTATTCATGGGAGCAACCGGTCTGTTGGTAGTAGCACTGATCCCGATCATCGTGAGCGGTGTGTTCAGTATCGGACAGATTTCCTTCGGTGGAACTTCCATCATCATTATCGTAGGTGTAGTGATTGAGTGTCTGACTCAGATCGAGTCCAAGATGTTGGTAAGATACTACAAGGGATTCTTAAACGACTAAAAATCAGACGCAAGTCTGTCGAAGACATAGGCCAAAGTGCAGCGGGGAGATTCGCTGTAGCTTTGGCACTGTCTGTGTTTGTTGAAGGGTATATGTGAAAAGGTCCTATGGATTTTTGGGGCAGAAGCATGATAGAACAGGAGTTGGAGACATCATGAAGATTATCATGTTGGGAGCGCCCGGTGCCGGAAAAGGTACTCAGGCGGAGAAGATAGCAGAAAAGTATCAGATCCCCCACATTTCAACCGGCGACATCTTCCGCGCCAACATTTCTGAAGGCACGGAACTGGGAAAGAAGGCAGCAACGTATATCGATAAAGGTCTTCTGGTACCGGATGAACTGGTTGTTGATTTGGTTGTGGATCGCATTCATCAGGCAGATTGTCAGAACGGATACGTTCTTGACGGATTTCCTCGTACCATTCCTCAGGCAGAAAGTCTGGACAAAGCATTGGCGGAGATGGGTACAAACATCGGATGTGCCATCGACGTACATGTGCCGGATGAGAACATCATTCAGCGAATGTCCGGAAGACGTGCATGCCTGCACTGCGGAGCAACATATCATATGGAGTACGCAGCACCTGCAAAAGAAGGCGTGTGCGATAAGTGCGGTGAGACGTTGGTGATGAGAGAGGATGATCATCCGGAGACGGTTAAAAAACGTCTTGATGTATATCATCAGCAGACACAACCACTCATTTCCTACTATCGTGAGAGAGGTATTCTGAAAGTGGTCGATGGCACTCAGAATCTGGATGATGTATTCAAATCCGTTGTAGATATTCTGGGAGAGTAAACGAGATGGCAGTAACCATTAAGTCGGAAAGAGAAATCGGGTTAATGAGAGAAGCCGGAAGAGTCCTCGGCCTTGTGCATGAGGAACTGAGAAAGGCAGTCAAACCCGGTGTGACCACCAAAGACCTTGATCGTCTTGCGGAGACAATGATCCGCGATTTCGGATGCAAGCCATCGTTCCTGCATCTGTATGATTATCCCGCTTCCGTCTGCATCT
>JAFQDI010000194.1 GCA_017416055.1 Lachnospiraceae bacterium | reverse complement strand
CCGCTGCACCTATCAAGAACCGTTCGAGCGTGAGGACATTCTGGACGGCGATAACTGGCAGGAGAATATTCTTCGCCTGAAAGACAGACTGGCAGAGCTGAACCTGGTTCCTGTTATGTCTCATCAGCCTTTCCGCTACGATTACAAGAGCCCTATTCCCGCTTACGAACATGAGATGATGTTCAGAGCCATCGATGCATGCAGTCTTTTGGGCATTCCTTATACCGTTGTTCACCCTCTTCGCGCAAACGATGAGGCAAAAACCATGTTGGTGGAGAAGACCATTGAAGCCTTTATTCCCATCCAGAAATACGCTGCAGAGCGTGGTGTCTGCCTCGCTATGGAAAACATGTTCAACACCACCGCAGATGAGTTGGTGGAGATCGTCGACCGCGTTGGCTGTGCAGCCTGCTGGGACACCGGCCATGCTAACTTCGGCCATCAGCCTCAAGGCGAATCCATCCGCAAGCTGGGCTATCGCCTGAAAGCCCTTCACATTAACGACAACTTCGGCACTGCCGACAACCATACCCCTCCATTTCTGGGAACTGCCAACTGGCCCGAGATCATGCAGGCATTGAAAGACATCAACTATGATGGTCCTTTCAACTATGAGGTGATGACTCACCGCCTGCCCGAGGAGAATCGCGAGGAATATGTCGCATATCTGATAAAAACGGCGAAGTACCTGCTTTCCCTGTAATGCTTACACCGTCTGTAAGCAGTCGGTAGATCTCTTCGAAAAACAAACACCAAACGATAAAAATTATCCGGAACAAACATCCTCTCGACGTTTATTCCGGATAATCTTTTTGCCCATGAAGCCTTGCATTTGCCCCGTAGACAGACTTTTTGTTCAGATAGGTTATCCCCACCAAGTTTTTCTTTTAGACCGTTAACGCTTCTTCCACTCGGCATACTCCTTCATGAAATTCGCCTTGAACTCATCGTTAAAGCAGTCAATTCCAGCATCCGCAAACGCCTCAATCACACTACCGTACACCGGCGGAACCTCTGCTCGCACCATCTTCGCCCGAGGAGAAGACTTTGCCTTCACCATCTCCGCATAGAAGGGGAACGCGGTGAATATTCCGCCGTTCATTACTACAGTGAACTCTCCCGGGAAATAACTCTCCGCCGCCCAGGTCAACTCGGCCAGCTTCGAACTTTCCTCATCGATGATACGATGACAAATCCGGTCTCCCATGGTATGCCCTTCGAAAACCAGCGAAGCGAAGGACGCGATGTACGCTCTTCCACCGTTGCAGATCATCGGCATGCCCTTAAGCATATTTGTTCCCAGCTTTTTCTCACACAGTTCTAACAGTACAGTGTGCTCGCCTCTGCCTTCCTCTGCACGATATGCATGACGAATCGCCGCACGACCCAACTCAAATCCACTGCCACCCGTATCAATCCAATAACTTCTTCCACCAAAATGACGTCCCGGCTTACCTTCCGTGCGCGCCATCAGCGAACAACCGGTGCCGCAGATCATAGAGCATCCGTCCACTCTTCCCAGCGTGCCGGTAATGATGCAGTATCCGTCATCCTGAATCCGGACGTGAGGAATATCCGTCGCCTCTCGAAGATGGCGTTGCAAAAAATCACCAAACGAATCCGTACCGGCAACCCCACCGTAAAGGGCACTGACCTTCTCCGGTGATGCCGCGCAAATCCGGTCTACCGTTTCCTTGAGGCGTCTCTTCGCCTCCTCCTCTCCAATATCCATTGCGTTACAACCGGGGCTAATATCCCTCAAAAGAATATGCCCGGTCTCATCGACCAACACTGACTCCGTCTTGGTCCCGCCGGAATCCACACCGATCACATAAGTCATGACAATCCTCCCGTCCTGCACTTTCCTCTCTTTCACTTCGAAAGTGCATTTCTTCTCATGGTACCATTATGCACGATATAACCCCCTTAAGTCAACTGAAACCGTCGTTTTTTTTCACAAATCGCTTGACATACCTTCCCGATTCCACGATAATAAGAGTGTTAAGACAAAACCACTTTTGTCGTTTTGAAACCAAACCAGAATATAAATCAGCAGGAGGAAATACCGATGAAACATGTTGTTATGTTCTTTACCGATCAGCAGCGTCACGATACCATCGCCGCTCTCGGTAATCCCGCAATCCAAACCCCTAATCTGGATGCGCTGGCGAAGGATTCCGTTGTGTTTAAAAACGCCATTACCCCCTCACCCGTGTGTGTTCCCGCTCGTCTGTCCCTGTTTACCGGTCAATACTGCGCACGCACCGGCTGTAACACCAACACCAAAGTAACCGTTTACCAGGGTAACGGTTTCTACTCCCGCTTTACTGAGGCAGGCTATCAGAGCTGTGCGATCGGTAAGATGCATCACGCCATCGACCCTCACGGACCGATGGGCTTTGCAGAGCGCCACATTCAGGAGGAGATTGCTACCGAAGCAGACGAATACGCAAAGTACATTCGTGAAAAATATCCTTACGTATACGATCTTCACGGACAGCGCAGTGAGATGTACTATGTACCTCAGATCTCTCTGCTGCCTCAGGAAGATCACCCCACCAACTGGGTTGGCACAAAGAGCGTAGAGTATATTGAGAACTGTGATCCGGAGAAGCCTATGTTCCTGGTATCCTCCTATATCCACCCTCATCCCCCGTTCTGTCCCCCTACCCCCTGGAATAAGATCTACCGCGATGACCCGCCCGCTCCGTTCGCGCCTCGTCCCGAGGATCTGGAAGATTTCTGGGAGCTGATCGGCGACCGCTGCAGCTGCAGACGTCTGATGATCAGCGAGCAGGATATGTGCCGTCAGAAGAACTACTACTACGCTTGCGTATCCTTCGTGGATTACCAGGTTGGCCGTGTAATCAAGGCTCTGAAGGACAAGGGTATGTATGATGACACTCTGATCATCTACACTTCCGACCACGGCGATATGATGGGTGACTATCAGGCTACCGGCAAGAGAACCATGATGGACTCCTCCAACCGTATTCCCTTCATCGTACATTATCCCGGACAGGAACCCGGCGTTCGCTTAGATCCCTGCTCTCTGGTTGACGTTGCTCCTACCATGCTGGGCTACGCAGGTATCGAGTACGATCCCGCAGAGTACGACGGAATCGACCTGTTCAGCGGCCAGACTCACGATTATGTATACTCCCAGTACGGCTGTGCTGACAAAGGTATCTACTGCATCACCGACGGTAAGAATAAGCTGGTTTACAACGCTCCTACCGGCCGTTACTTCTTCTTCGACACGGTTCCCTGCGAGAAGAACATCTACTCCGAGGACAATGCAAAGGCTCAGGAGATGAAGGTTCTCTTGGATGCCTACCGCGACGGCGATGTGAATAAGGTGACCAGTAACCACGGCGAGAGCTACTCCAAGACCCATCCTCACTACGTTGGTCGCAAGGATCAGACCCTGTACCACGATGAAGAGATGGCGGCTCTGCCCGCAGGTTATGTGATCGACCTGGAATAAATCTCCATTTTAGGTATTTAAATTGAACTGACGAAGGGGCTGTTGCAAAATAGCGCTAACATGTTTGAAAACAAGAGACAGGCAGGAACAAACGGAAAAGAAACCCTCTCCGACCGCCGGTACTTAGTGAGTCCGAGCTTTTTGGCGACGGACGAACTTAGTATCCGCTGCGAGTTCGGAGCGGAGCGAGAGCGTGTTTCTCGGGTTTATTCCTGCCTGTCTCTTATTCAATCAATTGGATTTGCTATTTTGCAACAGTCCGCTTCTGTTTTATCACATTTTCGTCATTGACATTTTATTTAATCTATGATATGCTTGTTGCATAGAGCATGTTCTATATCTAATTCAATTCTTTTTCACACTTTGGCATTTCTGCCACTTTTCAGAAAAAAATTATATAAGATGGCAGAGGTGGCCTTTCCCATGGCGGCCTCCGCTTAGGATGGGAGGACTGTATATGGGAAATGAAAGCAACGTAATATTAGATTTTCTCCGCGATAACCACCGCTTTGCGGATCTCTTTAACGCGGGAATTTTCGATGGCGAACATGTTGTAACCGCATCGGAACTGGAGGAAAGCAGTGAGAACTACACCGAATTTACGGATATTCCTAATGTTGGAACCTCAACGTCAAAGCGGCATTTATCCACCGGAACGCGCACCCGGGATGTCAAAAAAAGGCTAAAAAACGGCACTGAGCTGCGCATTCTGGCGATAGAAGCTCAAAGCCATATTGACTATGGTATGCCTTGGCGATGTATGAACTATGATACTTTGGAATACGGCAGACAAATACGCACTCTCCAGCGAAATAATCAGCTATGCGGGCAGTATAAAACCGAACACGAACGACTGGGGCGCTTACTGCAAAAGGACCGCCTGACACCCGTATATACGGTGTGCCTATACCACGGCGAAGAACGTTGGAACGGACCAAGAAGTTTACGGGACCTGATGAATTTCGGAACAGATCAGACCAGTTCTTATTGGGCAAAAGAATTTATCGACTACGGCATGAGACTTATTTGCGTAAACGAGTTAGCAGATGTATCGAAATTCACATCAGAACTCAAAGAATTGTTTGGGATCATGGCCTACCGAAAAAACAGCTCCGGAATGCATCATTTTTTGGAAACACACAAAGAATATACACAATTAGATAAAGAAACCGCACGAATCATCGGCGCAGTGATGGGAGTAAAAATATTTATGGAAGACAATGAACGATTCAAAAATGAAGGAGGATATGATATGTGTACCGCAATTCGCGAAATGTGGAACGATGGATGGAACGATGGATTAAGCAAAGGCATTGAGCAGGGCATTAGTCAAGGCATCAGTCAGGGCATCAGTCAAGGCATTGATCAGGGTGTCAATCTCTGTGCTGCTGTTTTCCGAATGATCAATTCCGGTGTTTCCGACAATCGACAAATTGCAATGCTATGCGAGTGCAGTACGGATGAAGTAGAAAAGATTCGAGTTGCATTTAATCTCTAACTTCTATTGATTTCTTTGAGCGGTCACTTTTTCTTTCCTCTCCAGCAGTTGACTTTCCCTCTCTGCTGATTCATACTGTAAGCAGAATATCAACGCAAAGAAGAGCCCCGCACGCAATTACGTTTGTTTCAACGGCGAGAACAAGCCTCTGGTCAGAGCACGCGCCCGCGAGTTTCTCAAGCTGATGGAAAATTGTAGGCTTGAACATGTGATAGAGGTGCCGAACGCCTGACAAAACCCGCCGAGGATCAGACTGTCCCCAGCGGGTTTTGCTTGATTACACTCAATTTCTCCCCGTCATCATAAATTCTCCATCCGAATCGCATCAATCGGATTGTCCTTGCGCAGTTTTGCCACCGCATAGAAGGAAGACGCAAACACGATTAAAAAGACCATAACCACGCCAAGACACACGGTCTCCCAGGGGAAGCCCACTCCTGTCTTGTAATACCGGTAAATACAATAATACGTGATTCCACAGCCGAGCAGTCCAAGCGATACTCCCGCAAGGAGTGCATTGAGCCCGTAGCTCAGACACTCGAAACTCATCATCCGGTTAATGTCCCGATTAGTCATACCGATACTGCGCAGCATACCAAAGTCTCGGCGGCGCAGAGCAATGTTGGCTGTGATGGTGTTAAATACATTCACCGCACCCATCAGGGAAATCAACAAGGTCAGACCGTTAATGATCGCCTCTGCCATATCAATCACCATGTACGCCTCATATGCCTCATGCTCGGTCTCTCCGCAATCAAAGTTTTCATCCACCGCCTCACGTGCCCGAAGGTCCGCGATACTGCCGATAAAATCCTCCGTGTGCATCTTGATCTCCGCACGATACTCACTCGACCACTCCTCTGGCATCTTTGAGTAGGGCATGAGCAGGACACTGCCCTTCTGTTCGTCATCAATCCCAAAAGGACACTGCTTTAAACTTTCTCCGATCCGAACGTGCTCAACCTCCTGCATTTTGGTCAGCACCAATTCCCCCGGCTTTCCTGTTTCACGATCATATTCATAATAATCGAATGCGAGTTGTTCCGTTTCTGCATCCATGCGGTTTTTTACCACAAATTCTCCCAGTATGGCTTCCCTGATTTCCTCGGGATTATGGCCGACTCCGGCCGTTATCTTGAGGATATTTTCTCCTTGTTTCGAGATGTAAGACTCACTCATTATCTCAGTGATAATCGCTTCCGGGCCCTTCCAGCGCTCCTCACATAGCTCTACCAATTCATTGGGAAAGTCAATCGCGCCTACATTGTCCCGCAGATAGACCGCACCGCCGTTCTTCAGTTTAGGCCCGAAATACTCCATATCAATCGGATTTCCCTGTGCCTCCGCTCCGGTACGCACCCTGTAAGACCTGCTGATTGTGACCGCCAACGGTTCCTCCGCCGTCAGATATGGCTCCGGATCAATCCCTTCAGCCGTGAGGTAATGTACAAAGTCCTCATCCTCAAGGAAATAGATATACATGGAATCCATCGTCCACCCGTCATCCGTCATCTGAGTGTTGTGCTGGTGTGAATAAATCTCCCGATACTCATCTGCTAACGACAGGTTAGAAATGTTCACACTTTTCCTTTCGCGCGTGTGAAGCACACCCACCTCTGTCACGCCGGATACCGATTCCGCAAAGGCCAACTCCGCCGGAATATCTTCTCTTGAGACAACCACATAGGAAATTTCGTGATCAATCCAGCTCTCAACGGAAATCATTAAATGAAAACTGTCCGCCAAATAATTCACCGCGATGAATAGCAAAAGGCTGACAGCGATGGAAAACACTGTCGTGCGATACTTTTTCCGGCTGGTACAATAATACTTTCTCGCCAGTACACCGGGCAGGCCGAACAGCTTCTGTGTCCATTTTCCTACCCGCATGCGCCCTGCGCGAACCTTAATCTCCTTCTGCTGCCGGATTGCCTCCAGCGGTGTGATCTTCGTCGCGCGGCGAGCCGGCTTCCGGGCAGAAATCAAAACCGTAAACAGACAGAGCAAAACCGTCGGCACGACAAACATCCGGGAAGGTGTGACACTGAGTTTCGGCACACCGCCGCCGGTACTAAAAAAGGACTCATAAAGCGAGATAATCTGGGTTCCGTGCTGATAAATCAACCAGCAAAAAAGACCATATCCGAGCAACAGACCTAAAGGAATACCGAGCAGCGCAACCACCATTGTCTCAAACCAGACGCTCTTACGAATCTGCTTTTTCGTGGTCCCGATACTGTTCATCAGCCCAAACTGCGTCGTTCTCTCGGACACCGCGATGGAAAACGCGTTGCGAATGGGGCTGATCGAGGCGATCAGTACCAGCGTGATCAGAATCACTGCGATCCCGGCGATCATGATATCCTGCTCCGAGGTTCCGGCGGATCCGCGCACTTTCAGCAACCGCCGGTTCAAATAACTCTCCCCGCCGTACTCCTTTTCTGCAAGATCGTATGCCGCATCAGGAGAATCCGTCTTCACAAACAGTCTGTGCCACAGCACTTCCCCCTCATTTCCGTCGGAAATCGTCAATAACGGAAGGCCCGAAGAATAATATGACCAGCTTTCTGTATTGTAACCCCGGTTCTCCATGACACCAACCACGGTGAACGTTTTCTCAAATTCTTCATAGTCGATCCCCAGTTTTTCCGCATAGGCATCTTCATTCCATTCCCGCTCTGCGATCTCGCTACTCACATAGGTAAGAAACTTCAGCGTGATCGTATCTCCGACCGACGCGGTCGGGAGATGATTCATTTCGTATCGGTCATAATAATCCATCGGCAACAGAATCTCCGAACTGTTTTCGGGCAGCCGCCCTTCAACCAGCGGAATGGCCATGTGCTGTAAAAAAGCCTGATCCACTGCCCCCAAAGGCATCGTTCCGGACTCGTCAATCTTATAATCAAAGATAAATCGATAAAAAGCATGATATCCCAGCATTTTAAAGTCTGCCACATGCGAAACATCCGGGTCTTCCTTCAATGCCTCATACTGCTCATCTGTCGCATAGCGAACTTCCACATAATAGTCACCGCTCTGATAGGTATAGCTTCTCTGAACATAATCCCACAGACTGTACACCACTGACGTGACCGCCATAAACATCGCCGCCGACAGCATCACACTGATGATGGTGACGATTGTCCGGGTTTTGTTCTTCCACATGGATTGCCATGTGACTTTATGGATAATGTTCATCGGATCACCTCATCTCTCGCAATTTTACCATCCTCAATGGCGATGATTCGATCCGCCTGCAGGGCGATGGATTCGTCATGGGTAACCACGATCAACGTCTGACCGTACTGCTTGTTAGAGAGCTTCAGAAGCTCCATAATCTCCTGTGAGTTCTTGGAGTCCAGATTTCCCGTGGGCTCGTCCGCCAGCACGATCGCCGGGGAGTTCATCAGCGCACGACCAATGGAGACGCGCTGTTGCTGGCCCCCGGAAAGCTGATTCGGCAGATGCTTCTCCCGATCCTTCAGATCAAGGATGGTCAACAATTCCTGCAGCCGGCTTTCGTTCACCTTCCTCCCGTCCATCAATACCGGCAAAGTAATATTTTCTGTCACATTCAATACCGGGATCAAATTGTAGAACTGATAAATCAATCCTACCTGACGGCGGCGGAAAATCGCTAACTGATCCTCGTTCTGGGCAAACACGTCCTGCCCCTCCAGAAACACCTTGCCTGAAGTGGGACAATCCACACCGCCTAGGATGTGCAAAAGCGTAGATTTTCCGGAGCCGGACGGGCCGATAATCGCCAGAAATTGCCCCTTTTCCACAGAAAACGACACATCGTCCAGTGCGCGGACCTCATTGTCTCCGGTTCCATATATTTTTGAAAGATTCTCCACACGCAAAATTTCCATCGTTCATTCCCCCTTCATCGTCTTCGTAACCAAATCAAAAAGTCATCCGGCCAATCAGGAACCTTCCGCAAGGCGGGTTCCCGCTTTTCGGTATCTACAGCATACCAAAGCAAAGTGACAGTCGGATGACTCCAATGTGACGGATGTGTCATATAATCTGTTTATAAAATTTAATCACAAATTTCGCTCCATTCTCCCCATTTATCGCCTGCACGCTTCCGCTCTGCGCTGCGATGACTGTTCGCGCCAGCGCCAGTCCGATTCCGTAACTGGTCTCCGACGCATTGGAGCCTTTGTAGAAACGTTCGAACAGATGCGGAAGATCCTGCGGCGAAAATCCCTCACCGGTATCCTCCACCGTGATTTGGGTGTAGAGGGCGGTCTCCTCGGCGGCAACGGTAATCGTTCCGCCCTCTGGCGTGTGTTCCATACAATTCTTCAATATATTACCCAGCGCCTCTGCGCTCCAAGTCAGATCTCCGACAAACCGTTCCTGCCCGCACCGGATGATCAGCTGCTGATTTCGCACATCCATCGGGATCGCTATGGGGTCTGCTGCCCGACTAATCAAATCGCTCACCGCAACTCGGTCCTTCGCCAGTTTGACTGTTCCGGCATCCAGCTTGGAGAGCTTCAGCAAGCTTTCCACCAACCAATCCGTCCGCAACAGAAGTGTTCGCAGCTCGCCGGTCAGTTCCATTCGCCGGGCCTCCGTCAGATCAGTGCTTCGCAGCATAGTAACCGTCAAATTCATTGCTGTCAAGGGCGTGCGAAGCTGATGGGAAATGTCAGCAAGGGAATCTGCCAAATACTCCTTGTCTTTCTTGATCACCTCAGCCGTTTCCTGCAGACGCAGCGTCATTTTCTGAATCTGATTGGCAAGAATGGACAGTTCACCCTCCTCGTACTCGCTGATGGACAGCGGATCGCCACCATGTAACAGCGCATCCAGCGCTTCGCTCAATCCGCGCAGCCGGCGGTAACGGTGCCATTCTACGCACAAATAGGTCAACGTGATCACCGATCCGGTGATCGCAATCCAAACACCGCTCATGGCGGATTCAGCAAAACCGAATGCTGAGAGAATGATCACGGTGGCGACAATCCAACATAATCCTCGCAACAACTCCTTGTTTCGAAAAATCATCTCTATCCCTCCAGTTTGTACCCGATTCCCCGAACGGTCTTGATCAGCGCGGGATTCTGAGGATCCGGCTCGATCTTCTCGCGCAGACGCTTGATGTAAACGGTGAGGGTATTGTCCCCAACATAATCCCCCGTACAATCCCAGATCTCCTCCAACAGCCGGTCTCTGGTCAGAATTCTTCCACGATTGTTCAGAAACATCATAAACAATTTATATTCCAATGCAGACAGATACACGTCCTGCCCGCCTCTGGTGACAGTCCCCTTTGCGGTTTCAATCACCAGCTCCCCCAAGGTGATCAAACCCTGTCTCTTTCCCGCGCGGCGCAGAACTCTTCGGATGCGGGACACCAATTCCCGCGAGCGAAACGGCTTCGCGATATAATCATCGGCTCCCATGTCCAAGCCGGCCACCACACTGTATTCGTCGCCCGAAGCGGTCAGAAAAATCACCGGGATACCCAATGCCTTCGCATGAGCACAGACACCAAATCCGTTTCCTTCTGCCAGAGAGATGTCCACCAATGCTAAATCCGGTCGATTTTCTTCCATCGCAGCCGCGGCTGCATTCTGTCCGGTCACGGAAATCACTTCGAACTGTTCTCCTCGCAGAAACGCTGTCAGCATACGGATCAATGTAGGATCATCCTCCACCAATAACAACTTTTCCATAGCGCACCTCCTTAGCAGTATCATAGCATATTTGTGCGGGAAATACGATTACAGAATTGTCATACTATTGATTCTAAACCGTTTCCTCACTGCCGACTCTTCAGCTCTCTATACTCTGCCATAAACGTCTCTTTGAATGCCTCGTCGCAGACGTGTCCTGTATCTGCGAACGCTTCCACCACGCTTCCGTACACAGGTGGAACCGTTGCGAGGATCATCTTCGCTCTCGGGGACGATTTCGCCTTCACCAGGTTTGCATAATCCGGAAATGCGTTGAAAATCCCGCCATTCATCACCACAGAGAACTCCCCGGGGAAATGTTTTTCCGCTGCCCAGGTCAGCTCTGCCAGTTTCGTCGACTCCTGATCGACAATCTGATGACAGATACGGTCGCCCATCGCATGCCCCTCGAATACCAGGCCGGCAAAGGACGCTATCTTCGCTCTTCCGCCGGAATAGATCTCTACCATGCTGTCCGGGAGGGCCTTGCCCAGCTGCTTCTCCAGCAATTCATTTAATACGGTCGCCTCTCCACGGCCTTCATATGCGCGGAACGCATATCTCAGCGCCTCTTTGCCCAGCTCATAACCGCTGCCACCGGTATCGATCATGTATCCACGACCGCCAATATGGAACGCCTTCTTTCCTTCGATCCGCAAAACCAGAGAGCAGCCCGTTCCACAGATCATCGAGCCGCCATCCTGCTCTTTACCCAGCGTTCCTGTTATGATACAGATGGCATCGCTCTCAATGCGAACGCAAGGAATCCCGGAGCATTTCCGCACCACGTCCACAAGGAACGGTCTGGTGTTGGATGATCCGGCAAACGCTCCAAACAGAGCCGCCGCCTCGCCCGGAACGGCCGCCTTGACCCGTTCCAGAATGGCCCTCATCCGTTTCTCTCCTTCCTCAAATCCGATATCCAGCACATTGCATCCTGGGCTGATATCCCGAAGCAAAATACGTCCCCGCTCATCTACCACTACAGTTTCCGTCTTTGTTCCACCTGAATCCATACCGATTACGTAATTCATTTTCACCCTCATATTTTGATTGTTTTTCCATCTTTATTTGCTCGGCAATTGTAAACACAATTGTTCTGTTCTCCATTTTATTATAAAATATGGTGAAAAACAAGTCCCTTCATAAAAACACAGAATTATGTGTGTAGTCCATTTTGATACACCCACCCGGCCAGCATCACACTCACGATAAGCCCTGCTGCCGTCGCCGCCAATGCCCCCGGCAAAATGTAGCGGCTCTTTCGCACGCCCACTGACCCGAGGTACACGCTCATTACATAAAACAGGCTCTCTGTCGCACCAAGCCCAATGGATACGATCAGGCCCGGCAGCGAATCCGGCCCGTACTGCTCAAACACATCCAGTGCCAGCCCCGTGGCTGCCGAGTTGGAAAACATTCGCACCAAAAGAGCCGGGATCACGCTCCCCGGCAACACATTCTCCGGAATCAGTGCCCCCAGCCAGCCGGCAATCTCCTCCATAAATCCCGATGCCCGGAGCACCTGCACCGCCATGATCAGCCCCACCAGAGATGGTAGAATCTCCACTGTAGTCTTCAACCCGCTCTTTGCGCCGCGAAGAAAGTCATCAAACACCGGCCGACGATGCATGAGCCCCGATGCCGCCACAAAAAGAATGAACATCGGGACTAATAGGTTTGAAATATAAATGAACAACTGCATCTTACGCCCTCCTTCCCCGAAGCACCTTACACATTACAACCCCCACCACCGTGCTGGCCACCGTCGCGATCAGCACCGGCACCGTAATCATCGCAGGATTCACCGAGCCGTACTGACTGCGATAGATGATCATGTTGATAGGGATCAGCTGCAGCGATGAAATATTGATAATTAAGAAGGTACACATTTCATCGCTTGCGGTGTATTTGTCGGTCTGAAGCTCCTGCAGTTCTTTCATCGCCTTCAATGCCGCCGGCGTGGCCGCATTCCCTAAGCCAAGTATATTCGCCGCAAAGTTCATGGAAATTGATTCAGTGGCGGGGTGATCCTCCGGCAAGTCGGGAAACAGCCAACGGATTACCGGACGGAGCAGCCGGTGAATCCCCTGTAAAATGCCACACTTTTCTGCAATCTCCATCAATCCCGTCCAAATGGCCATCGCCCCCAGCAACGTCAGAGAAAGCTCCACCGCCGAGCGGCCTCCGTCCAGCACCGCCTGCGTCAGTTCCGCCCCTTTTCCCTGCAAAACTCCCCACAACACGCCAAAAATCAACATTCCGGCCCACAAATAGTTAAGCATTTCATTTCACCGTAAGGTTTCCTTGGTATGCTATATGCCTGGCAAAAAGAAAAGATGCCGTCCGCAGTTTTGGACAGCATCATTTTCTCACAGTTTTTTCTTTTTGATTAGAATCAGACTTCCGGCAAGACAGAGGATTCCGGTCACTGCCGCCACCGCGATGGCAGTCATGTACTCTGTCGGCTTCTCTTTTCCATAGATCAGCGCATTCGCCTCCGTAAGCATCGCCGGAGAATAAGTTTTTAGCTTCGGGAAAATGGTCATCAGATAAGCCGCCAATGCGCTGCCTCCCGCGCCCAAAAACACTCCTGTGTTCGCCGTGGCCACGGAGGAAAACAGCACCATAAGCGCAATCACCCACACGCCGAACAGCCACCATCCGATCACGGAAAACAGCAGATGACTTGCGGCCGCATTGTCCCAAAAGTACATGTTGTATCCGTAGGTGATTCCGAAGCAGAGCCAGTATCCCGCTGACCACAGCAGAAAAAGAATTGCCGCCTTTGTGAGTACCACCATTTTCCGATCAAGGCCTTTGGTCAGTGTGAGCACCAGCGTGCCGGACTGGTATTCTCTCGTGAAAATACCGCCCTCCACCAAAACAAAGACAATCAGTGCGATGGGCATGTTTTTGAAAAATTGTACCCAGGAATCCAGTGCGCTCACAGAGATATCGGTAATAATCATCCCGCTCTCTGCCAGAGAGTCAGCCATCATTTTCAACAGCCACGGTGTCAGCTTTGCGATGGCGGGGTTCATGATGCCAAACAGTACGAAAATGGCACTTAAAATCATCAGTTTTCCGGTGCGAACCTGCTCAATCCACTCTTTCTTCATCAAGGCGTTCCAAGTTTTCATTTCTCCACCACCTCCATGAACAAAGATTCCAGCGTCGGCTCCTGCCGCTCCAATTTGACCACGGAGATCTTTCGGTCTGCCAGAACACGGAGCACCGCAGACACGTCGCAGATAGTTTCATCAAACTGCAGTCGGTAGCCTCCGTCGTACTGCAGCACGGGGAATGCCTCGCTCAGCACGCGCGCATCTTCTGGGCATTCTGTCTCCAACAAATAACTTTCCCGCCGATAAACCGATTTTACTTCGGAAAGAGTTCCCTGCACCCGAACTTTTCCCTGGTCCAAAAAGGCCACGTCGGTGCAGATCTTCTCCACATCCGACAAGATGTGGGTGGAAAACAGCACCGTCGTCTCCACTCTCGCGGCCAGAAGCACATCTAATATCTCTTTTCGCCCCACCGGATCCAGTGCCGACGTGGGCTCGTCACAGATCAACAGCTTCGGCCGGTTAAACAACGCCTGCGCGATGCCCAGCCGCTGCTTCATTCCGCGGGAAAAGCCTTTGATCCGATGCTTTTCTCCCTCAAGACCCACCAACGCAAGTAACTCCTCCGTGCGGTTTTTAATCTCCGCCCTCTTCATTCCGGTGATTTCCCCGCAAAAGGCGAGATATTCCGGTGCCGTCATGAAAGGATAGAACTCCGGCACATCGGGCAGATAACCTACATAACGGTTGGTTTCAGTCTGACCGTACGTTACCGGCATTTCATTGACGAAAATATTGCCTGCGTCCACATTCAATAAACCAAGCACTGTTTTCATGGTGGTTGTCTTTCCGGCACCGTTCTTTCCCACAAAGCCGAAGATACTGTGCTCCGGCACGGACAGATTCAGCCCCCGCAGCACTTCCTTGTCCCCAAACCGCTTATACAGGTTTTCGATTCGGAGCATCTCCATCATGCATCCTCCTTGCCCAACAGGAAATAGAGAATGGGGCCGACATAATTCATGAGCACCAGTACTACCACCAGCCACAGCGTGCGGTTTCCGCGCTTGTAGGTCTTATGGGTCAGAATGTGATACAGGGTGTACCCCAGCAGTCCGAACTGGACGATCACCAGCGGGATCAGAAAGGGCAGAAATTCCATGAGTTGATCCATTTATTGTTCCTCCTCTCCACAGGTCTCCACGCAAAAACCCTTGTGACCGCAGGCGGTACAAGTCAGTTTTCGGGTGGTAGGCGTATGATTTGCCCAAAAAGCCTCTTTGAACGGGGGCTTGAAGACGGTGTGACACTTGGGACAGATGTAGTGTACCTTATTAAAATAGAACACGGATATCCACACTCCTACCCCGACCAGCACCGGCAGATAAGCCAAAAACGGCCACCAGATGCCCTTCGCGAGTCCATAAATGAAGGTTCCTGTCTCAAAGATTTCGCTGATCAAGCCGACAATCAGCATGGTGATACGAACGCGATACAGTTTCTTTCGGTTGTTCATCACATGCGCTATATCATGAATAGAGTCAACGGAGAAATCGTCGGTTTTCTTAAGCTCCCGCTTGATCGCCTCCACCATATTGAGCTTCACCTGACGCTCCTTCAATTCGTCCCGAAGAAGCCGCTCCTGCTGATCCAGCAGAATAGAAATTACACTGCCCGGGTCCTCATCGGACAGCAACTCCCCAATTCCGTTGATGGAAAGACCGGCATCGCGAAGAAAACAGATGATCTGCATCCGCTTCAAATCTTCCTCCGAATACAGCCGTCGTCCGCCCTCACTCAGTTCACTGGGCACCAAGATATTTCTCGTGTCATAATACTGAACAGTCCGAACTGACACACCGCAAAGCTTCGCGATTTCTCCTGTCGTGTACATTGACATAGCATTTCACCTCCTTACGCTGCCTAGTTTAACACATGACGCAGCGTTATGAGCAATACCTAACGTGGGGGGATTTTTGCGAAAATGAGGTCGGAGGGAAATAAACCCGAAAAACACGCTCTCGCTCCGCTCCTCCTCGCAGCGGACACTAAGTTCATCCTTCGCGTTATCGCTCGGATTCACTAAGTGCCGGCGGTCGGAGAGGGTTTTTCTATCGTTTATTTCCCTCCGATATTCATCACATCTCCAAAAATCGCCTGTCGGATTTCCCAACATCAGCCTTCTTTTGTAGCCAAATATGCGTTGATTCCATTTACCAGGAAGTTTACATCAATTCCGTGAACCGCTGCTGCCTCTTCGAGCGTCTCCATCTGAGCGGAGGGGCAGAAAATGCAGTGCATGCCGGAACGCATCAGGATGGGCGCGATCGCCTCGTCCATCTGCAGCATCTCGCTGATGATCATATCCTTATTTACTGTCTTTGCCATAGTTTTATTCTCCTTTATGTGTTACATATTATGTTGCAGGTGTCGAAAATTTTTCAACCCCAGTGACATACAGATTTTTCAGATTTCATGCTCTCAAACTCCGAAAAGCATGCGAAATCCCTTGATTTTTTTGGTATTTTCGTTTTTGTTGGAAACCTCCGGCAAAATCGTCAAATTGAGAATCTTTTACCAGTCATGAGTCACGCCTCGCAGATTAATAGAACACTTCCAATGGATACGGCATGCTCCCATCCGCCGGCCTCATATACCAAAAAAGTCTCAACCCGGGGTACGATGTCTCCAGAATTTCAACCTTGTTCCCTTCAAGATATATACTCTCTATCCTTTCATCTTTAAACAATCCCCAGCAAAATAGATCCTTTTCCTTCTCTCCCCAGAACACTTCACCAGCCTGAAAGGACTCCGGTGTCATAGGAACATCGCCCAAAAATCCGCCCGACCAATTACCACCTTCTAATTGTTTTCGGCTATAGCCATACCACGTTTTTTTTACATAATATTTCCAT
>JAFQDI010000193.1 GCA_017416055.1 Lachnospiraceae bacterium | reverse complement strand
ATGGCGGACATCAAGGCATACAAGCCCAGCGCGAACAGCGTCGGCTCCGGCCAGGTACTTCACTGCGCATATCCGCCTGAGAAGGCGAGGCTGATTGTCAGAGAGATGGCCGACTTGTTATCTCTGGATTTGGTTGAGAAGGGGGTAGTGACGGATCAGATGGTGCTGACTGTGGGGTATGACATTGAGAATCTGAGTGAACCGAGCCGGAGGGATGGCTATCAGGGAGCGGTGAAGGTTGATCGGTACGGACGAAAAGTGCCGAAGCACGCCCATGGAACAGCGAATTTGAGCGGCCACACATCCTCCACAAAGCAGATCGTTGATGCGGTGATGGAGCTCTACGACCGGATCGTAGACCCGAAGTTGTTGGTCAGACGGGTGAATCTGGTGGCAAATCATGTAATCGCGGAGACGATGGGCGCGGAGAAAGAGACCTATGAGCAGTTTGACCTGTTCACTGATTACGAGGAGGAAGCGAAGCGGCGAGCAGAGGAAAAGGCAGCACTGGAGCGGGAAAAACGGATGCAAAAGGCCGTTTTGGATATCAAGAAAAAGTTCGGAAAGAACGCGATTCTTAAGGGAATGAATCTTCAGGAGGGAGCGACGACCATTGACCGAAACAATCAGATTGGTGGTCATAAAGCATAGATAAGATGAAAAAAGTCATAGTGATCGGTTGCCCCGGAAGTGGAAAGAGTACATTTTCCGGATTGCTGCACCAAGCGACAGGTATTCCGCTGTTTCACTTGGATATGATGTATTGGAATGCAGATAAAACCGTGGTGGAGAAGGATGTTTTTCGAGAGCGGTTGTCTGAGGTGATGCGTCAGAATGAGTGGATTCTGGACGGAAACTATGGATCGACCATGGAATGGAGAATGCAGGCTTGCGATACGGTGTTCTTTTTGGATTATCCCACGAACGTTTGTCTGGAAGGCATTCGCGCAAGACGTGGCAAGGCACGTCCGGACATGCCCTGGACAGAGACGGAAGGTGAGGAGGATGCAGAGTTTGTTGAATTTGTCCGAGGCTATCATGTAGAGAGCAGACCGAAGGTACTGGACCTGCTGAGAAAATATTCTGAAAAAGAGGTGATCGTTCTGCACAGCCGCAGGGAGGCGGATGAGTGGTTGAATGTTTTTCGGCAATATGGTGATATCCTTTACAAGCCTCATCATGTTTCGCCTACCCGTGCGCAGATGCCACTTATTGACCGAGCAGCACAGTTCTCGCCGTTTGCGGCGCTGACCGGTTACGAAGCGGCGATCAGGGAGACGGCCAGGTTGACGGAGGATCGCATCGAACTGGATGAGGGCGAAAAGGCAGCATTGAATGAGCGGTTGAGACTGATGAGGGATCGGCTTAATGAGTGCCCGAAGGTCTCAATCGCCTATTTTCTTCCGGATGGGAAAAAGACCGGTGGGTCTTACGTGACGGCCACCGGTTCAGTGAGAAAAATAGATGAGTATGAACGGATCGTTGTGATGGAAGATCACACCGTAATTCCCATTGAGCAGATTTATGGGATCACCGGTCAGCTTTTTTCCGGGTTGAAGGATTCGGACCTGACATAATGTTGCGAGAGCTTGTCATGGCGGCACAGAAGTCCTTCATAAAATAGACCGAGGGCAAACCAACAGGGCGCATAATCCAGACGGATCAAACCGTTTACGTTCAGTGGTGAGTCACTGTAGTCCCAGGGACAGCGGTCAGCTTTTTTGAGTAGGAATCCGGTACTGTATTCCGCAAGAAAGATCATGATCATGTAGATCATACCGCGGGAAAATTTGCCGGAGCGGATGCTGCGAAGCCACCGAGAACAGGGTTTGAAAAGAGCGGCCATACCGTAGATGGGAAACATGAACAGGGAAGAGTGGCCCATCCACCGCTTGTCGTGATTTTGGATTCGGTTG
The DNA here is from genome assembly GCA_017416055.1 of Lachnospiraceae bacterium. The sequence goes on along the minus strand of JAFQDI010000193.1, from coordinate 2,028 downwards.
TGGAGGCTGGTCCAGATCAGTTCGGCTCCCCAGCCAATGAAGCCGCATTGAATAAAGTTCTTGACTATCATGGTTATAGTTTGGGCCGGATCAAGAAAAATATACAGAAATTGGAATGAAATACACGACATTTCTAACATAAGACAGATATATGGGGAGGAAATATGAAAGAGGCGATTTTATTTGACTTGGATGGCACGTTGTTGCCCATGGACCTGCAGGAATTTATCAAGGCATATTTCGGGCTGTTGGGAAAAAAGATGGTCAGCTACGGATATGATCCGGAACAGTTCAAAAAGGGAATGTGGGGCGGTGTCGAGGCTGCGATTCGCAATGACGGCACGATGACCAATGAGGATCGGTTCTGGTCGGTGATGAATGCCTGTATGGGGAAGGATTGCCGCAAAGACTCGGCACTGTACGAGGCATTTTATCAAAATGAATACCATCAGGCGAAGGCAGTCTGCGGAGTGAATCCGCTGGCAAAAAAGGCAGTTGAGCTGGCGCATCGGAAGGCAAAGAAAGTGATTTTAGCCACCAGTCCGCTGTATCCGGCGATTGCGGTTGCCGGAAGGGTGGAGTGGGCAGGCCTTCGGATGGAAGATTTCGATTTGGTGACTACCTACGACACGGAGAGCTATTGTAAGCCGAATCCGGAGTACTATCGCGAACTGATCGTGCGCTGCGGGATTAAGCCCGAGGAGTGCGTAATGATTGGAAATGACGAAAAGGAAGATATGTGGGCGGCGGCTCGGGTCGGCATTGAGGGGTATTTGGTGACCGACGACCTGATTCCCAGCGAGGAGTGTCCTCATGTGGGACCTAGAGGTACGTTTGCGGAACTGATTGAGTGGCTTTCACAGCTGCCGGAGGAATGAGCTGAAAACAGAGCCCATCTGAGAGAGGGGAATTAAGATGAAAGAGATGTCCGTTCTGGAGTTCATGAACCGTTTTGACGATTGGGAGGCGAGAATCACACAGCCTCCGTTTTTCGTCAATGTTAAGCATGATGGCGAATACGTCCTGCTGAAATATCAGCAGTTGAACAGTGATATGAATATGCTGATCGTGCAGGAATCGCGAGGTTCTATCTTCAGGCGGGATGCTGACGGCCGCTGGCGCTACGTCTGTCGACCGTTCGATAAGTTTTTTAACGTGGGAGAGTCGCAGGCGGATCAGATCGACTGGTCTACTGCGAGAGTGCTTCAGAAGGTCGATGGTTCTCTCATCAAGCTTTGGTATGATGAGGGCGAATGGCATCTGTCGACCAACGGAATGATTGATGCGTTTAAGTCTTCGGTGCCGGAGTCGGGCTATCGTTTCGGTGATGTGTTCAACCGTGCGCTCGGGATGGACTTTCGGGTGCTGGGCGATTATCTCGATCCGGACTATACCTATCTGTTTGAATTGACCTCTCCGGACACGAAACTGGTGATACCCTATCCGGATGGCGTGTGGTATCTGTCTCGTCGTCACACAGAGAGCGGTGTGGAGGAGTTTGACCGCCCGGAACTGCCGGGGGTGAAATTGCCGAAACAATTTTTCCTCAACCGGTTGGAGGATGTTCTTTCAGTGGTTTCCGGGATGTCAAAAGAAGAGGAGGGCGTTGTGGTCAACGATGCCAGGAGTCATCGCATCAAGATCAAGTCACCGGAATATTTGCTGGCAGCCCATCTGATGAATAATAAGATGATTTCGAACCGCAATCTGGTCACTTATATGCAGGAGGGAAAGATCGATGATTTTCTGGCATATTGTCCCCGGTACCAGGAACATGTGCAGGATATACTTGATTGTTTCCAAAACAAATGTGCATCGCTGGATGCATTGTGGGAAAAATACAGAGACATGGCTTCGCTACCTCGTGGGGAGTTTGCGAAGCTGATTGAGAGGGAATCGGATAAGAATTATTTGTTTGTTCAGTATGATCGCCCGGAAATGTCTTCAGCCTCGTTTTTGCTTGGACAGCAGACGCCTGCGCTGATGCGTATGCTGGGGATCAAGGCGGATGTTTTAGGAGGAAAAGAT
>JAFQDI010000192.1 GCA_017416055.1 Lachnospiraceae bacterium | reverse complement strand
CGACATGATCATGTTTGGACGAGGCATTGATTTGAGCAGCTATATCATTTCCTCGCTGATGACGGCGGCGTTCTCCTTTATCGTCAACGTGGTGATGTATTATCGACTTCAGAAGATCGATATGATCGAATCGTTAAAGAGCGTGGAATAAAGGCCCAAAACCCAAGAAAAAGAAAGAAAAATCCCAAAAAGAACTGAGTTGTCTGATGACAAGTCAGCTCTTTCATGATATACTGAGACCGGTTGGCAGGATCGGCGGCAGCCGGGCTGCAAAGAATGAACGGAGAGAGGTAAACAGTGATGGAAGACAAGATCCTGGAGATGGAAGAAGTCGTGGAAGCAGCGGAGGAAGTGGTGGTCGAGGAGACACCTGCTGTTCCCGAGACCCCGGAAGTTCCCGAGGTGATTGAGAGCATGGATGACTATGCCACTGAGCTGGAGGCATCCTTGAAGAGAGTGAATGTGGGCGATGTGCTCACCGGAACCATTCTCGGCGTGACGGAGGACACCGTGATGGTGGACCTGAAGTATTATTCTCAGGGCGTGATCGCGAAGGCGGATTTCACGTATGATCTGGAGACACCGCTGGCTGAGCAGGCGATCGTCGGTGATGCCGTGACCGCTACGGTGGTGAAGAGAGATGACGGCGAGGGAAATATCGTGCTGTCCTGCAAGGAAGCGATGGAAAAGATGGCTTGGGACAAGATGGAAGCAGCATTGACTGATGGTACCGCACTGAACGTGAAGGTGAACGGCGTAGTGAAATCCGGTGTGGTAGCAATGGTGGAGGGCATCCGCGCATTTATCCCCGCATCGAAGCTGGATATCGCTTATGTGGAAAATCTCGAGGAATGGCTGGGACGTGAGGTGGATGTTCGCGTGATTACCGTTGACCGCGAGGCGAAGAAACTGGTACTGTCCGCGAAGGAACTGGCGAGAGAGCGTCAGAATGAGGAGAAGAGCCGCCGCGTGGCAGGCTGTGCGGTAGGTGCTGAGATGGAAGGAACCGTTGAGTCCATCCAGACCTACGGAGCGTTTGTCCGCTTGGAGAACGGCGTATCCGGTCTGCTTCACATCTCTCAGGTTTCCGATAAGCGGCTGAAGTCCTTGAAGGGTATCCTTGAGGTGGGCCAGAAGGTGAACGTACGGATTCGTGCGATCGAGAATGGAAAGCTGAGTCTGACCATGAAGCCGGCGGAGGCACCGGTGGTGGAAGAGGCTGCCGAGGAAGAAGTGACCGAGTATGTATCCGGCGAGAACGTGAGTACCGGGCTCGGTGCTCTGCTGGCGGGACTGAAGCTGTAAGGGTATAAAACAAAAATGCGGTGAAAAACCATCCGGTTTTTCATCGCATTTTTAAATCTAATCAATCGATTCCCCACAGTAGGGACAGTAAGTCATATCGATCGGTCCTTTCGGCAGATGTCTGCCACAGGACGGGCATTTCCAGAAGATCAAGTTGATGATCAATCCGGCCATAACGAAGCAGAAACCAATCACCATCAATACGGTGTTCACACTCTGACCTCCGGTTGCGAAGAGTACCAAAACCAGGCCGATCATAGAGAGGATGATCATGACCAATTGGGATTTTTTCGGACTCAAGGGAAATTCCTCCTATCGTGTCATATAAGCGAAGTCAATTACTATTTCTCAAATCCAACCAGCAGACCGCCTTTTTCTGCGTAGAAACTGCACAGTCCTCCACACTTACAGATCTCAATCTGGGCGAATGCGAACTTTTCAAGGATCATATCTTTCAACTTCTGCGCGGCATCAAGGTTAAGACAATGTGCGATCCGCACCTTTCCGCCGGAGAAACCGTATTCCTTTAACATCTCCACCAGGGTGGGGAGAGCTTTTTTCTCGCCACGGCACTTGTGAAGCGGTTCAAGTGTACCCTGCTCGCTGGCTTTTCCAACGAGGCGAATACCCAAAAGACCGATGGCACTGGCAACCAGTTTGCTCACGCGGCCGTTATTTGCAAGGTTCTTTACGGACTCCAGCATGAAGAGCAGATCCGCGTGCTTCTGATATTCGATAATACCGTCGCGAACTTCCTCGAAGGTCTTTCCTTCATTGATGAGGTCAGCGAGCTTGTCAATGATCAGGGCGAGTTCGGGTCCTGCCGACAGGGAATCTACCACATAAACTTTTCGGTCGGGATGAGCCTCCTCATACTCCTGCTTCGCAACGCAGGCGGAATTGTAACTGCCGGACAGGTTGCTGGTGATGGTCACGCAGAAATCGTAGGGCGCGTCACCGAAGGCATCCAGCCAGTCGCCGGTGCCGGGGCAGGCAGTGCCGGAACGTCCGCTGTAGGATAGAAGGTCGTCCACCATGCGGGGGATATCTAAAGATGCATCATCCACGTATTCTTTCTCGTCGGTAAGGATTTTCAGCGGTGCAGCCGCGTAGGGCACAGACTCGAGAGAAAATACGTCAGAAGAAGAGTCTGCCACAATTTTCATGTTCCAAGGGTTCATAGGGGCTCCTTTATCTTAAAAATAATCGTGATCAATCGTTCCGGTCTGCAATAGTCTTCAGACACTTTTCCAAATAAACCTTCTGCACGGCGGCAACAATACAGGTGTACAGAAGCCGCTTCTCATCGGTGCGATCCACACCGACAACCTGAGGGGAATCCTTCAGCTCGAAGGTGAACTGCAGGCGGTTCTCCAGCTCCTCGCAGAAATAATCGTAAGCGGTCGGCAAATCATAGGTCTGCTGCTGCAGCTTGATAAAACCGGTCAGTGCATCCAGAGAAAGGATGGACTTCGCCACGGCAATAAAAAACAGATAAGCGACTTGATCCCGGTTATATAGTTTCTTCACGGGATTCACAATCAGGCCCTTCTTCACATAGTTGCTGATCATGGAACCGGTCAGCGCATTTTCCTGCAGGGGGGCAAGATACTCGCAGATATATTTGGTCGTCTGTTCCAGATACAGTCCCACGTTGGGGATCTCATTGTAGCGGGGGAGGCGGAAGGTATGGATCGCTTCAGCCACCTGCTGTTTAGTTTCCGGTGTCATGGCTGGGTTTATTCCTTTCACATTGTAGGGTCAAGTCTATTATACCTAAGTTTACAGATAAAGTCAATGGCTAAACGCTGTCTCAGGGTAATTCTTATGTGATATTAAGGTTTTGGTGTCGGAAAAGCGGTTATTGGAAAACCGATTAAAAGCCCAGATAAAACCCGGTATTGCAGAGAAGGGAAAACACTGCTATAATCTCGGTATGATCAGTCTGTGTCAAGCTGATAACAAACTACCCGAAAGAAGACCAAACAGATGCTGATATACCTTCAGATGATTGAGTCCGACGAGGACAAATCGAAATTTGCGGCGATATACGAAAAATACAAGGGTCTGATGTTTCATGTGGCTCATGAGATCATGCAGAACGAACATGATGCGGAAGATGCAGTTCACCATGCGTTTTTAGCTCTTTTGAAACATTTATCAAAAATTTCTGAAATTGAATGTCCGAAAACGCGGTCCTACATCGTTACTATAGTTGAGAGGAAAGCAATCGACCTAATTCGCAGCCGGAAACACGAGGCCGGAGTGGAGTACAATGACGCTGTCGGCGGCGTGACCGTTCCCCTGCCCGGAGATCACGGGCTGGCGGATGCGATGGCGAAGCTGCCGGTACAGTATCGGCAGGTCCTGCTTCTCCGATACGATAGTGGCTACAGTGTGAGGGAGATCGGAAAGCTCTTCGGCAAATCCGCTGCGGCAGTCCAGAAAATGATCGAGCGGGCGAAGGCGGAACTTCGCGCTCTGTTAGTGAGGGATGGTGTGGAGATATGAGCGAAAAGATGAGAAGACGCACAGAGAAGGTCTTTACAGATCAGGACCTGGTCGTGGCCGCCGGGATCGTCAGACAGTCCATGCTGGATGCTTTGCCGGAGCCGGAAGCCTGCACACATGAGTTCTCTGCGCAGTTTCAGGAAAAGATGAAGCGGCTGTTTGCAAAAGACCGAACGCTGAACGCCTTTGCGACTATCCGTCGTTTTGCGGCGGCGGTGATTCTGTTGTT